>JAMLIA010000088.1 GCA_023954495.1 Thermomicrobiales bacterium
GAGATCACCGGCGACAACGTGCGCATCCAGCGCGCGGTGCTGGAGCAGGCGCAGAAGTGGCAGCAGCCGCCGACCGATCACCCACTGGGCTGGACCGACCCGGAAGCCTGGCAGAATACGCAGGATCTGCTGCAATCCGTCGGCGTTGTTGACGCACCGATCGACCCCGAGGCGCTGTTTACCAATGAGTTTGTGGAGCAAGCCGGACAGTAGCATCGCTGCCGATGGCCGCCCTGCGGCGGCTGCCGCTCCACGCCGTGTTCGACGACGACGCAGGCGCACTCTGGCGCGTCCTGCGTCGCGTCGTCGCTGGCAGCTGTGGATGCCGCTGGTCGGTGTGCTGCTGGCGCTGGGATTCTGGCAACTGCTGTGGATGCGCCACACCATCCCGGCCTACATGCTGCCGTCGCCCGCATCGGTCGGCGAGAAGTGGTGGCTGCTCTATCGCAACGGTGTGCTCTGGCATCACACCAGCGTCACGCTGAAGGAGGCGCTGCTCGGGTTTGCCGTTGCGTTCGTTGTCGGCGTCGGTCTTGGCTATCCGCTGGCGCGCTTCGATACGTTCGATGCGCTGTTCGGCCCCTACGTCGCCGTCTCGCAGGCAATGCCGGTGATCGCGTTCGCGCCATTGCTGGTTGTCTGGTTCGGGTTGGGGCTGCTGCCGAAGGTCATTATCTGCGCGCTGATCGTCTTCTTCCCGATCCTCATTAACACCGTCGTCGGGCTGCGCTCGATCGACCCGACGCTGATCGAAGCGACCTGGAGCCTGGGTGGCAACGGCTGGCAGACCTTGCTCTACGTCGAAATCCCGCTGATGCTGCGACCGTTGCTGGGCGGGATCAAGATGGGGCTGACCCTCTCAATGACCGGCGCAATGGTGGGAGAGTTTGTCTCATCCAGCGCCGGACTCGGCTACATGATGACGCTCGGTCGCACTGCCTACGATATCCCGATGGTCTATGTCGCGGCGCTGATGATGTCGCTGGTCGCCACACTCGGCTACCTCGGCGTCAGCCTGCTGGAACGGCTCCTTATCACCTGGGAGTAACGTTTCGTTGCCCCGAATGTGCCGTCGGCGGCTACACTTCGCCTGCATGCGACGGCAAGATGACCTCACCGTCTCCCTCGCCCGCAGCCTACGAGTCGGCTTTGAACAGGGAAGAGGCCAATGCGCATCCACATCGGTATGGATCCGAACCTCGTCACGATCGGTCCGTTCGTGCTGGCGTGGCACGGTCTCCTCACGGTCCTTGCCATCTTCGTCGCTGTCTGGTTCGTTGAGCGCGGCATGCGCGAACGCAACATCTCGGTGGCAGGCTTCGACTCGTTCGTCCTGATCGCGATTGCCGGCGGCATCATCGGCGCGCGCGTGTTCTACCTGATCGATCATTTCGGGTTCTACATCGACAATCCGGGTGAGGCGATCAAGATCAACGAGGGCGGGCTGGCTATCTATGGCGCGGTGATCGGTGGCTTCATCACCGTCGCGATCCTGTGCAAGCTGCGCTCGTATCCGTTCCTGCGCATGATCGACATCATCGCGCCGGGGTTGGTGATTGCGCAGGCCATTGGCCGCATCGGCTGCGCGATCAACGGCGATGCCTGGGGTGCCGAGACTGACTGGCCGTTTGCGTTCGTCTATACCAACCCGGATGCCATCATCCCGAATCGGCTGCTGAACGTCCCGACGCACCCGTATCCGGTCTACGACATGATCATGTGCCTCGGCATCTTTGCCATCATCTGGCCGTTGCGCAAGCGTGGTTTGCCGGGCGGAGCGATCTTCGCCACCTACGCGCTGCTATACGGCGTCACGCGCTTCATTATCTCGTACGTACGCGAGGAACGCGTCTGGTTCTGGGGCCTGCAGGAGGCGCAAGTCGTCTCGCTCGCCGTCATCCTCGTCTCGAGCATCGCCCTCATCTGGCTGCTGCGTCGGCCGGCTGATGATATCGAGGCCAATGTCGCGTCCGTACAGTCTGACGTAGCCGTCAGCGAGTAGGCCGACATAACTTCCTGAGCACGTTCCGGGTTGTAGTGTTGCTACGAACAATCGTCCGAAGCGAGCGTTATCAGGTCGCTTCGTATAATGGGTGCATCCTGATATGTCACGCACGCCTGTTCAGACGAAGCGAGATCAGCATTATGCGGGTATCGCCATCCCGGTACATCCTGAAAGCGCATCGCCGCCGTATAGTGAAGTGCTATCCAGAATTCGGCAACGCGAGGCTCCGTTGAGTGAGCGGAACCGCCGGATGGAGATAGCGTCGGGTGGCGCCGATCAACCCTCGTCCGTTGAGCCAGCGGATGAGGTGCTGGTGAGCCGCGTGTGTGAAGGCGACACGGCGGCTCTGGAAGCGCTCTATAGCCGGTACGCGCGGGTGGTCTATTCGTTTGCTGTGCGTATCGTCGGCGATGGAGCGACTGCGGAAGAGATCCTGCAAGAGGCGTTCGTACGAACCTGGCGACAGGCGGAGACGTATCGCACCGTCCGTGGAACCTTTGCCAGCTGGTTATTGAGCATCACCCATAACCTGGCGATTGACGAGCTGCGCCGCCGTCAGCGGCGACCGCAACGAGTCGACGGCACTGACGTTCATGAAGTGATGAACGGTCTCGTCGATGACGCGGCCAATGTTGAAGAAGCCGCTGAAGCGGCGCTGCTTCGGGAACGTGTTGGCAGAGCGCTGGCAACGCTGCCCGAAGCACAACGAATCGCCATCGAGCTGGCGTTCTACCAGTCGATGTCGCAGCGAGAGATCGCAGCACATCTGGATGAGCCGCTCGGCACGATCAAAACCCGGCTCCGGCTGGGTATGCAGAAGCTGAAAGATGCACTCGCCGACGAGGCGTAGTCCGACGAGGAATCGTCAGCACAGCGAATGAGGGTATGGCCTGTGGATGCCGAGCATGATGATCTGTCCGGCATGGATGATCGAGACGACGGTCACGTCAGGGATCTGATCCCTGCCTACGCGCTCGGCGCGCTCGATCCCGATGATCGCGAGCGTGTGCGGTTGCACATCGCCGTCTGTTCTTCCTGCGCACTTGAGCTGGAAGCCTACGAAGAAACAGTCGGGCTGTTGCCCTTCGCGCCCGCCCCGCAGCCGGTGCCGTTGCGCGTTCGCGCAGCGTTGCTGGGCCGCATTGACCAGACAGTCCCGGCCCGCGCGCCGCGACCGCAGCGCCGGTTCAACTGGCAGCCGCTTGCGCCCCGACTGGCCGGCTTCGTCGTTGCTCCGGCGCTCGTATTGTTGCTGGTGATCGGCGTCATGGGCGTCCGGCTCTACAACCAGCAGCAGCGCATCGCTGAGATTCAGGCGGAGCAGGATCGGACGATGCGGACGCTGGCCGAAGCGCCGACAACCGTTGGCTCCACCTACATCGCTCGTTTGTCGGTAGCGAGACCCTGCGCCGGAGGCCAAGGCCAAGCTCATCGTGAACCGCCAGACGAACAGCGCGTTGATCGTCGCTGTCGATCTGCCGGAGCCCAAGCCGGGCGAGCACTACGTCGCCTGGATGCGCTTCCCGAACGGGAGCGACTATGCGCGCGGCGGAGAGCTGCGGGTCGATCCTGATGGTGGTCGGGCGACGCTGGTGATTGACCCGTTCGGCTGGGTAGCCAGCTACGAGGCTGTGGTGGTGACAGTTGAGGCCGACACTGAAAGTGGCGATCCAACCGGTCCCAGCCTGCTCACCGCCACGATCAGCGCGCAGTGACGCACAATTTAAGCAGTTGACGTAACACTATAAGGCAACGAGTGGCAGGTGAGAAATGTGCCGGCCGAGTCAGCAACGGCAGCATTTCTTGCGGTCATGCGTGAAGATCATGTCAGGTTGTAAAAGTGGAACGCCGTGGGAGGGTGCTTCCTTGACTTTGATACTCGCAGTCACATACCATCTCTTGCTGACTCAATGACGAGCCGGCCTCCGCACGAAACGTAAAAGCACGCAGTGTCGCGCTGTAGCGACCAACAGGCGCGTGAACGTTTCAACGACATGGGGCCGACAAATGAGAAACCGGCATGGCACCTCTGGCGACGGGCCATGCTGTTTGTGCTTACGTAACGCCATGCCGCACTTGAGGAGAGGGGTCCGGATTCGTAATGGGAGAACTGTTGAAACCTGAGGAACTGGCGGCGCAAACACTGCGCTCGCGTCTGTCGCGTCGTGGCCTGCTGCGTCGTGCTGCCGTTCTGGGCCTGGCAGCGCCGGTTGTCGGCTCGCTGCTGGCTGCCTGCGGTGGCGATGATGACGAAAGCGATTCATCGTCCGGTGGCGAGGCCACTGAGGCAACTGGTGGCTCTGAGGCGACCGAAGCGACCGGTGGCGAAGCTACCGAGTCGACTGACGAGCCTGAGGCGACTGAGGATACTGGCGGCGAAGCTGAGGCGACCGAGCCTGCTGGGGGCAGCGAGGATGTCGAGGCGACCGGCCAGATCGTCATCATTCAGGGTGTTGATGCGAACTCGCTCGATCCGCTGCTGCGGAACTCGACCCCTGAGTTCAATCTGAACCTGCACATCTACGATATGTTCCTCGCTCGAAACCCGGAGACGCTCGAGCTGGAGCCGAGCATTGTCACGTCGTGGGAGTCGGTCGACGACAACACCTGGCGTCTGGAGCTCGTCGAGGGCGCGACCTTCCACGATGGCACACCGGTCGACGCCGACGCTGCGGTCTTCACCTTCGAGCGCGCGGCGAAGGATACGGTCGGTGACAAGCCGCGTGTTCAGTCGCTGGCCAATCAGATCGGCTTCGTGAGCGCGACGGCTATCGATGCCAAGACGGTCGAGATCAAGACCGACAAGCCGGCCGCCATCTTCCCGTCGTTGCTGACCAGCTTCGAGATCTGCCCGCCGAGCTACTTCTCGGACGAATCGCCGGAGAACCTGGCCAAGATCGCCGAAACGCCGATGGGTTCCGGCCCATACAAGTTCGTCGAGTGGAAGCGTGACGACCACTTCACCTGCGAAGCGAACCCGGACTACTGGGGTGAGAAGCCGACGATCAAGACCGTCATCTTCCGGCCGGTGCCGGAGCTGTCGGCCCGTGTCGTCGCGCTGCAGAACGAAGAGGCACAGATCGTCACCAACATCGCGCCGGATGTTGCCCCGCAGATCGAGCAGAGCGACAACGCCCGCATCTCCTCGGTCACCGGTGGTCGCATCATCTTCCTTGGCTTCCGCTGCGACAAGCCGCCGTTCGACGATGTCCGCGTTCGCCAGGCGGTGAACTACGCGATCGACTTCGAGTCGATCAAGGTCGCCCTGCTGAACGGCAATGGCGAGCGCGCCTCGACGATCATCAACCCGCCACACACGCCGCCGGATGCCAAGGCCTACGAATACGATCCGGAGAAGGCCAAGGCGCTGCTGGCTGAAGCAGGCGTGCCGGAGGGCTTCGAGGTCACGATGGACGCCCCGAGCGGTCGCTACATCAAGGACGCTGAGATGGCCCAGGCCATCGCACAGAACCTTGAGGCGGTTGGCCTGAAGATCAACCTGAAGGTCCTGGAGTGGTCGGTCTACGCCGGTGAGCTGCTGCCGTCCGGTGAGCCAGATGAGATCCACTTCCTGGGCCTTGGTTCACCGTTCACCGGCGAGCAGGAGCTCTTCTACGTTCACCCGACCTACTCACTGAACTTCACCCGCTGGAATAATGAGGAGTACAACGCCCTCTACGACCAGCTCACCAACTCGCTCGACGAGGCAGAGCGCCAGGATCTGATGAACAAGATCTCGGCCATCGTCATGGACGACTGCCCGTGGGCACCGCTGTGGCACCAGGTCGACTTCTACGGCGCAAGCAAAGAGATCGAGTGGGAAGGCCGCGCTGACAGCATTGACGCCACCGAAGCGCGTTACATTGGCTAACCGGTCTGTCCGGAGCGGACTCAACACGAGTCCGCTCCGGACGCCTGTTCACGCGAGTCTGGAAGTAGGTCTTCGATGACCCGGTACATTATTCGGCGGCTCCTGCAGTCGATCCTGGTCGTCTTTGGCGTTTCCGTGCTCGTCTTCGTGATTCTGTTCCAAACGGGCGATCCTGCAATCCTGATGGCCAGCCCGGATGCGACACGGGAGGAAGTCGATCAACTGCGCCACGATCTCGGCTTTGACCGGCCGATCTATGTGCAGTATTTCGAGTTCGCATCGAAGGCGGTCCGCGGCGATTTCGGCACCTCACTGCGCCAGGGGCAGCCCGTCTTCAAGCTGATTCGCGAGCGCATGCCGGCAACACTGAAGCTGGCCTTAACTGCGTTCGTCCTCTCAGTCGTGATCTCTATCCCTGTCGGGATCATTTCAGCGACGAAGCGCAACAGTATCTGGGATAACCTCGTGATGGGCCTGGCCCTGCTTGGGCAATCGTTGCCCGTCTTCTTCCTGGGGGTTGTCCTGATATTCGTGTTTGCCGGTAAGCTGAAATGGCTGCCCTCCTATGGGCAGGGCGATGGCTCGCTGGTGAGCACCGTCAAGCATCTCATTCTGCCGTCGATCACGCTGGCGACGTTCTCGCTGGCGCGGAGTGCGCGCCTCGTCCGTTCCAGCCTGCTCGAAGTGCTCGGCCTGGACTTTGTCCGCACCGCGCGCTCGAAGGGCCTGACCGAGGCGGCCGTCACCTATCGTCACGCGCTGAAGAATGCGCTGATCCCGGTGATCACGATCTTCGGCCTGGAGTTCGGCACACTCCTCGGCGGCGCGGTCATCACCGAGACGGTGTTCTCGTGGCCTGGCATTGGGCGCATGATCATCCTGGCGATCCAGCAGCGCGATTTTCCGGTTGTTGTTGGGGCCGTGACAGTTGTTGCTGTGATCTTCGTCTTCCTGAACCTGATCGTTGACCTGCTGTACGGCGTCATCGATCCGCGGGTCCGGTACGGCTGATCGACGAGGGGTAGGGGATTCGATGGACCAGACCGCAACCGGCGCGGAACAAACCCTCGCCGCAGAGTCACAACGTTCGACCAAGCGCAAGACGCCCCGGATCATCCGGAGCCTGCTGCAGAACAAGCTGGCGCTCTTCGGTGTCGTCATGCTCTTCCTGATCGTCGTCGCTGCCGTCGGCGCACCAGTCCTTGCGCCGCATAACCCGCGCGCTGGCGTGCTGATCGATAGCAAGAAGCCGCCTGTCTGGGCGGCGAACGGTAGCTCGGAATATCTCCTCGGCACCGATGCACTGGGTCGCGATGTGCTCTCGCGTGTGCTGTATGGTGCGCGCATCTCGCTCATCGTCGGCATCGTCGCCGTTGTGATCGCGGGCGTCATCGGTATCGCACTCGGCCTGATCTCCGGCTTTTACGGTGGCAAGGTCGACGACATCATCATGCGCTTCGCCGATATTCAGCTCGCGGTGCCATTCATCCTGCTCGCGATCGCCATTCTGGCGGTGCTCGGCCAGGGCCTCGACAAGATCATCCTGACGCTGGGCATATCGGGGTGGGTCACCTACGGGCGTGTCGTTCGCGGGCAGGTGATCTCCTGGCGTGAGAAGGACTTTGTTGAGGCGGCGCGTGCGATCGGCGCGCGCAACGGCTCGATCATGTTCAAGCACATTCTGCCGAACACGTTCGCCTCGATCATCGTCATCGCCAGCTTCGCCGTTGCCAGCACGATCCTGGCTGAGGCGTCGCTCTCGTTCCTCGGCCTCGGCGTCCCGCCGGATGTGCCGACCTGGGGTGGCATGGTCGCCGCCGGCCGCGACTACATCATCACCGGCCAGTGGTGGATCTACACCTTCCCCGGCATCGCCATCATGCTGACGGTGCTCTCGATCAACGTCGTCGGCGACTGGCTGCGCGACTTCCTCGACCCACGCCTGCGGTTGTAATACCGACGCGACGTGACGAGAACGAAACGGGCTGGAGCAGCAAATGCTCCGGCCCGTTTGTGTTGCGGGATGGGACCGACTCCATTATTTCGGCACACACGTACGCGCCAGCGCTGCCCAAACGATCTGTCTCCCGTTTTCGAAATGAAGATGGATGACGCCGGATGTCCGAATTGGAAGATACAGGGCGTCCTCTATAGATAACCGTTCGCGTAAGAGCGCGGAATGTGAGAAAGGCGGGCAGTACATGGCAGACACGCCGTGTCGTGAGATTTCACGGCACCATCTGCTGATAAAGAGCAGCCGTGGTGACAGTTACCACTCCTGTCACCGCGAAGCGTCTGACCGTCCCGTATACGCTCGAACAGTAGCGGAGCGCTATCGCGGGCAACTGGCATCTATGAATCACGAACCGTATCTGCGGTCTGAAAAGAAGGGGCACAAAAATGAAGTGCCGAGCCTTTGGTGGATCAGTACGACGCGGCGCGATCACTAGCTTGTTGATCGCAACACTGTTGGCTGTCTCACTGTCACTGGCTGCTCCCGCGAAGAATGCCACGGCAAGTGGCTACAGCATCAATGCTTAAGGGGATTGTTCGCCTGGCTACCCACGGGGCGATGCCTGGCTTAACTGGTGGGGTATGGGAGGCAATCCACTAGGCAGCACGTGGGGCACGATGTTCTACAACACAGGCAGTGGTTGGACGTGGGCGACCAATGGCTATGGGAGTGACACGGGTAGCCATGGGAATGCAGTCACTCACCTGTCGAAGTCCTATCTCGCGGCTTCATGGCGAATCAACGGTGCGCACACCGCCGATTTCTTTCCGGGCACGCAGTACAGTCAGTCGTATGACTGGACGTGTTAGCAGCGTACACCGTGCTTGACGATCTCCACTTAGAAAGGGACTGACCATGACACGACAGACTGGACGCCTGATCGTGATCCTTCTCGTGACAGCGATCGGGGCGATTGCGCTGGTCGCTAGCGCGGCCGGGTCAGACGTTCTGGATATTCGTCATCCAGAGGAGCGTATCGTTTCTATGGCCGATAGCCGGGCTCCATTATCTCAAGATGAGGTGCCACTGGCTGTTCCCAGCCTTCAGTCTGGATTGGGCGAGCTTGCCTTCACGGACCAGCACGCTGGTGCCACCATCGCGACGGCAGATCAGCGTCCGGTCGGCCAGATCGTTGACCATGCGCTGGTGTCGCATGCAACCGTGCATGCTGCCTTCCCGGAGCAGTGGGTTGATGATGGCGAGATGGTCGGCTTCAACGTGCTAGCGTTCGTGCGCTATGCCACAGATGATGGCCACACTGTCGTAGTTGTGACGGCGCGTCCAACTACTGCCGTCAGAACCCATCCACTGCTCCTGGGTGATACGACAGTTGAGCTTGCCGACGGCACGTCAGCTTGGACGCTGACCGATCCATCAGAGCCAGAAACGCCAAACCAGGTGACGTTCGAGCGGAACGGTCTGCTTGTGTCGGTGGCAAGTGACCTTGGATTCGATGCATTGCGGGAGTTCGCATCACAGGTTGTTGTGAGTTAGGACCAACGTATAAGCACCTCAACCTTTACAGAGGGCGGTAGCAGTGCCGTCCTCTGTGATTCGACAGAGTTCCACATCCGCGGAATTCAGTAGTTGAACAGTCGACATCGGCTGAAGAGGTCAGCGATGGAGACGTATCGGCAATTACAGTGCACCCGATCCAATCTGACAATATGGGCAAGCGGTAATCATGATCGATAGCACCGAACACTTAACAGACGATGTCGGCGTCGAAGGAGACTTGATCACAGCGGCACGGTCCGGCTCCGCTGAAGCGTTCGATCTGCTCATGCTGCGCTATCACACTGGTGTCCGACTTTACCTTTTCCGCCTCGTCCGCGATCCCAATCAGGCGGACGACCTGGCTCAGGACGTGTTCTTCACCGTTCATCAGAAGATGCACACGCTTTCTGACGATCGCAGCTTCGTTGCCTGGCTGTACCGAATCGCGCGGAATCGCGCGATCTCGCACCTGCGTCGTCAGCGCATTCGCCAGACAATCTCGCTCGACAGCGTGCTGCCCTGGTTAGCGCATCGGAATGGTGCCGAACAAGCATCTGATGATGAGGCAGTTTGCCTGCACGATCTGATTCAGCAGGTAATCGATGAGTTGAGCTCCACTGAACGCGATGCGCTGCTCCTGCACAGCATAGCGGGATTCAACACGGCGGAGATCGCCGAGGTTCTCGGGATTAGTACCGATGCAGCTGGCCGACGTATCTCACGCGGCAAGGATCATTTCCGTCGCTTATACGCTGTACTTGTACCTGATGATGACAGATCGAAGGGGGACGATCAAGCACCATGACTGACATCTGCACGTTCCCGCACTGGAAGCTCGTTGCCTACGCTGATGGATCGCTTCACGGCGCTCAGTGGGAGATCACCGAGCTGCATCTCCGCTGCTGCCCACAGTGTCGGCAGTGGCTGGCTGAGATGCACGAGGTCGATTGCCTTATCAGTACTACCTGGCAACCGCAGCACTCTGACTTCCTGCAAGCCCGCGCGCGCTTGTACGAGCGGATTGCAGAAGCTGAGCAACGCACGACCGGACGATGGCACAGTGCCGTTACTACAGTGTTTGCGCTTCTGATCGTCGCGCTGATGATTCAGGCGTTGGTGGGTTTTAGCCCTATTGTTGAAGGTGGTAGCAGCTTTACCAGCTGGTTCACCCGCGATCACTACCAGAGCCGCGTCTATCCCGAGTTTGCGATACCGCGGTCGACGCCTGTATCTCGGCCATCGTTCGATACAGCCAGCGACCTACCATTCGGTCTGGTTCCGGACCTAGGTGCCTCTGCTGCTTCGGGCATACCAACTGCCCATGCCTATTACAGTGCCAACGGCCTGGCGATCCTTGTTGGCATCAGCGAGCGAGCGAACTCACCGATCACACTGCCGGAGTCTGGCGGCGATATGCTCCTCACCAGTGTTGCTGAGCAGGAAGTGCTCCTGTTCTTTGCTAAGACCGAGGTGGGCCGGGCCATCATCGAAATTGACTGGCTTGAAGGCGATACCCGTGTCACCATTCTCACGCTCAAGCAGCCCCCAGGCGGGATCACAGTTGCGATGGCGCTCGAACTTGTGAGCGCATTTAGAAATGCGCCGCTGAGCAGTCCATAGATCGGTAGTTCTGTTCAGATAGCGAACAAGAGGGAAGGGTGAAGATGGCGTCAATACGACAGACAAGGATGAGTCGGCGACGATTCGGCTGGTTCGGACTCAGGATAGTGGTCACTGCCCTCGGAGCTGGCGCAGCATTGCGTTCGCTTACCAGCTACGCAGAGACGAGCAATCCGCAAGCCCTCCGTGACCACTGCTACTGGGAACCCTTGGAAGAAAAAATCGTGTCTGGACACCGCTGGGTGTATCGCTGCGAGATCTGCTGCGCCGGAGGTACGTGCGAAACAGTGCAATGCGTCTGGTTCGATCTTGGGCCAGCATAGCAATGCTGGGGGTCCAATGCGCCCATCGCTTTTAGCGTGGATCGCTTGCATTGAATACCCCCTGGGGGTATAATCTCCACAGGTTCCGGTCACCGAAGCGCGGTGGCCAAGCAGTGTGGAGGATCAGGATGACGGCGACAGCGCCCGATCAGACAAGCAGCGAACCAGAGAACACAACTGATATCAGCTTCCCGGTCGAGGGCATGTTCTGCGCATCCTGTGTCCGGCGGGTTGAGCGCGCGTTGGAGAAGGTGCCGGGCGTGGCCGGGGCGAACGTCAATCTGGCGACTGAGCGCGCGTCGGTGTCGTACGACCCGGCGTCGGTTTCGCTGGATGATCTACGTGGTGCAGTCGAGAAGGCCGGTTACGGCATCCCTGCCGAAGACTTCACCTTCGATGTCGAAGGCATGACCTGCGCCTCGTGCGTGCGGCGGGTCGAACGCGCGTTGGAGAAGGTCCCTGGCGTCCAGCATGCGAATGTGAATCTGGCGACCGAGCAGGCCAGCGTCCGGCTGCTGCCGGGTGCGGCCAGTCGCGACGACCTCGTCCGCGCGATCGAGAAGGCCGGCTATGGCGTCCGCGCTCCTGCCGACGCGAGCGACGTTGAGGACGCCGAGGCGGCTGCCGAAGCACGTCAGCGCCGCGACCTGCTGGTGATGAAGATCAAGATCATCGCCGCGCTGGCGGTGAGCGCGATCCTGATGCTGCTGATGTTCTGGCCCTCGTGGCTGATCGCTCGGCCCTACGACGAGATGAAGGACATCTTCCTGCTCAGCTTCATCCTGGCGACGCCGATCCAGTTCTGGGCCGGTGCGCAGTTCTATCGCCAGGCCTGGGCGGCGGCGAAGCACTTCCAGACCAACATGTCGACGCTCGTCGTCCTCGGCACGCTGGCGGCCTGGGGCTACAGCACCTTCGCCACATTCTTCCCGCACGTCATCGAGAATTCGGGCCTGATGGCCGAGGTCTACTTCGATAGCGCCACGATCATCATCGGCCTGATCCTGCTCGGCAAGTACCTGGAGATGCGTGCCAAGGCGCAGACAACCGGCGCGATCAAGTCGCTGATGGGTCTGGCTGCCCGCACTGCGCGCGTCGTCCGTGGCACCGAAGAAGTCGATATCCCGATCGAGCAGGTCATCGTTGGCGATGTCATCCGCGTCCGACCCGGCGAGAAGGTGCCGACCGACGGCGTCATTCTCGATGGCCGCTCGGCGCTCGATGAGAGCATGCTGACCGGCGAGAGCCTGCCGGTTGAGAAGACGACCGGCGATGAGGTCATCGGCGCGACAGTCAACCGCACCGGCTCGTTCACCTTCCGCGCAACACGCGTCGGCAAGGACACCGCGCTGGCCCAGATCGTCCGCCTCGTCAGCGAGGCGCAGGGCTCGAAGGCTCCGATCCAGCGGCTGGCCGATCAGATCTCGATGTACTTCGTCCCAGCCATTATCGTGCTGGCGCTGGCGACCTTCGGCATCTGGCTGGCAGTCGGACCCGAGCCGACGTTTAACCGCGCGCTGACCGCGATGATCGCCGTCCTGATCATCGCCTGCC
>JAMLIA010000089.1 GCA_023954495.1 Thermomicrobiales bacterium
CCTCGACGGCGCGGTTCCGGTTGAAGTCATTTATCAATCGAGCTACGTCGGGGACTTCTCGCAGAACAACACCATTCCCCTCATCCGGGAAACGGCGGGTTGGCGCGTCGTCTGGTCTCCCTCGCTCATCTTCGCCAGCCTCGGCAGCAACTGCGTTGATTACTTCGCGGATCCCGTCGTGCGCGGCGCGATCCTCGATCGCAATCGCGAACCGCTCGCCCACGACGACACCATCACCCAGGTCGGCGTCATTCCGGGACAGATCGTCGATGAAGCTCGCCTGCTCGATACCCTCAGCGAATTGCTCGACATGCCTAAGGATGAAATCAAGGCGAAATACGAGCAGGGTAATGACGACTGGTTCATGCCGATCAAGGATTACCCCGCGGCCATCGATACCCAAACCCTGAGCGGGCTTCAGGGACTCGGCGGCGTCGTGATCCAGCAAGGCGTCTCACGCGTTTATCCGCTCGGCGAAGTTGCCGCGCACGTCACCGGCTATGTCACGCGCGTCACCGCCGACGACATCGCCGCCGACACCAGTGGCAATCTCCGTCCCGATCAATGGGTTGGCCGCGCCGGCGTCGAAGCGGCCGCCAACGATCTCCTTGCGGGAGTCCCGGGCGGCAAGCTCCGCGTGGTCGATTGCGGAGCCCGTGTTGAGCAATCGGTGATCGCCGAAAAAGAGACGGTTCCGGGACACGACATCATCCTGACCATCGACATCGATCTCCAGACCGCGGTCGATGCGGCGCTCGATGTCGACAAGGGAAGCGCCGTCATCCTCGACCCCCGCAACGGAGAGGTGCTCGCGCTCGTCAGCCACCCCACCTACGATCCGAACTGGTTCGTCCTCGGGTTCAATCAGGATGACTGGGACTACGTCAACGACGATGCCCAGCGTCCGCTGTTCAATCGCGCGGCCGAAGCCACCTACCCGACCGGCTCGATCTTCAAGGTCATCACCGCCGTAGCCGGTATGGCCGACCTCGGCTACACGATCGACAGCGTCATCGACTGTCCCGGCGAGTTCAGCCTTGATGGTGCCGATCAGGTCTGGCACGACTGGATCCCCGGCGGGCAGGGCAGCCTGACCCTGCACAACGCGATCGTGCGATCGTGCAATACCGTCTTCTATCGCCTGGGCGCAGAGCTGGACGCGCAGGATGAGAATGCGCTGCCGAACATGGCCAAGGCGTTCGGCCTCGGCGCGCCGACCGGCATTCCGGAACTGTATGAGATCTCCGGCATCGTCCCCAACCCTGACTGGAAGATGGAGAACGTCGGCGACTTCTGGGCGCGCGGCGACGCCGTCAACCTCGCGATCGGTCAGGGCTATCTGGTGGCGACACCGCTGCAGATGGCGAATGTCTACGCAGCGCTGGCCAATGGCGGCACGCTCTATCAACCGCACCTGATGCTCGACATCGTCCGCCTCGACGGCTCGATCGCCCAGAAGGGTGAGGTGAAGGAGATCGGCAAGTTGCCCATCTCAGCCGAGCAGATAGAGGGCATCCGCGAGGCGCTCTACGATGTCGTCAACGCGTCGAACGGCACGGCTGTCGAGCCATTCGTCGGGCTGGATCATTCAGTCTCCGGCAAGACCGGCACCGAGCAGACCGGTACCGAGGGTCTGGGCACCAACGCCTGGTTTGCTGCCTACACGCCGAGCGACACTCCCGAGATTGCGACGATTGTATTCATTGAGAAGGGTGTCGCTGGTTCGAAGGCCGCCGCCCCGGTGGCACGCAAGATCATCGACGCCTGGTATCAGTTCTATCCGTAACGGTACGAGAGACGCCACCTACGCCTTCGCAGGGACATGCCCCGCGGCATGTCCCTGCGAAGGGTGCGAACGCCGTCGGTTCCTCGCGAGCGCTGCACTTGCCGCGTTCACGATATCTACGCGCCTCACTCCGTCTTCTCAACCGACGGGTCGTAGCAGACCCATTCAACCTCGTTGCCCTCTGGATCATCGACATAGAGCGAGCGCCACTGCACCCAGCCGTGTGTCGCCTCACGCACAGGGATGCCGAGTGC
Source organism: Thermomicrobiales bacterium (assembly GCA_023954495.1). Lineage (NCBI taxonomy): Bacteria > Pseudomonadati > Thermomicrobiota > Thermomicrobia > Thermomicrobiales > Thermomicrobiales bacterium. Next base: position 2,041 of record JAMLIA010000089.1, read on the forward strand.
TTCGAGCCGCGACTTCTCGGCGGCGAAGTCGGCGAGGTTGATGCCGAAGGCAATGTGGTCGAGCGGCGGCGGGCGCTTGTGCGTCTTGTCCGGGCGCGCGCCTCGATCGAAAAGAGCGAGCACCTGCGTGTGGCCCCCGACGCCATCGGCGACGCGGAAGAACGTTGGGCCGTTGTTCGGGAAGCGTCGGAGCAGTTCCAGACCGATGACGCGCTGGTAATAGTCGACCATCGCGTCCATGTCATTCACCTGTAGCGCGATCTCTCCGAGGCCCTTGATCGGTGTCGGCATGGCTGGCTCTCCTTCTCGCACAACGGAATTGAATGGTGGCGAAATCGGTAACAGGCAAAGGGACGGCGTTCCTGCGGCAGTTTATCCAAACGTCGCTCCGTTGCCACTGGCCCGGCCGATCTGGAGAACACAACTATGCCCGTGGGCTGTCTTCCGCCTGGCTGGCGCTTGCGGGGGCGAGTCGATCGATGGTGACGGGCATGATCGCCTGCCCCGATCTGGCCGGCAGCCGCGATGTTGCGAGGACCGCGAGCAAGGCGGCGACCAGCAGTGCGAGGTAGAGCAGGCGGAACTCGCCGACCGACGGGCGTGAGCCGCTGAGAATGGCTGCCATGCCGGCCGATCCGAGGATGCTGCCGAGATAGCGCATCGTTGAGAACAGGCCGGCCGCCTGTCCCGTCTCCCCATGCTGGGCTATCGAAGCGGCGGTGGTTTGCACCGGCGCAGATGACAACCCCAGACCGATGCCGGTCAGGACGAGGGCAGCAGGAGCATGTACCAATGCCAGCCGATCGAGATCGCGACGAACGGCGCGACCCCGGCTACGAGCAGTATCGTCCCGATCAGCGCCGGAGTGCGTCGCCCAACCCGGTCCGAGAGAGTCCCGCCGAATGGTGAGAAGATGACCATTTGCAGGGACATGCCGGCCAGCAAAAAGCCGACGCGGCTGCTGCTCCAGCCGACGTCGCTGGTCAGGAAGACGGGCAGCGACAGCAGGAGCGTGTACATCGCCAGGTTGCTGAGCATCACCGCCAGCGTCGCCGGAGCGTAGCCGGGGCGTCGAAACAGGCGGACGTTCAGAACAGGTTGCTCGGTCTGCCGTACATGACGCAGCAACCACCAGCCTGCACCAATGCCGATGATAGCGAACGCTGCCGCGACAGCGATCGTCGTCACCTTCCAGATGGTCAGCGCCAGCGCCAGCGAGACCAGGCTGATCATCAGGCCGAGCGCGCCACGCAGATCGAAGCGCCCTGCCTGTCGCAGCCCTTCGGCCGGCAATCGCAGTCCGAGTGCCAGCGCCGGGCCGATCAGCAGCACATTGGCGGCGAAGATCCAGCGCCAGCCGAGAGAGTCGGTGACGAGGCCGCCAATCGGTGGTCCGAGACCGGCCGCTACGGCAATCCAGGCTCCGATCGTGCCGAATGCGCGGCCCTGGCGGCTCGGCGAGATGTGTGCGCGCACGAGCGCCGTGCCGTTCGGAATCACAATCGCGCCGGTGATCGCCTGCACGGTGCGGGCGAGGATCAGCACCTCGATCCGCCAGGCCAGCGCAGCGACGACGGTCGCCACGAAGAAGCCGGTCAACCCGATCAGGAACAGCCGTCGTCGCCCATAGCGATCACCCAGACTGCCACCGAGTGGCTGCACCGACGCCATCGCCACGAGGTAGGACAGGACAATCCACGAGCCCCAGGCAAGCGAGCGGTCGAAGCGGTCGAGGATGTCAGGCAGAGCGACGACGATCATGGTCGAGTTCAGGGGCGCAAGCATCGTGCCGAGCGCAGCGGTCACCAGAACTGTGCGCTCGGCGGAGGAGCCCGGATTAGTCGGCGATGATCCGGACAAGGCCACTGTTCCCGTCCACTTCGACCATCTGCCCATCAGTGAGACGAAGCGTCCCAAAGCCGGTGCCGACAACCGCCGGGATACCGTATTCGCGCGCAACGACAGCGCAATGACTGAGCACGCCGCCGGTGTCAGTGACGACGGCCGCAACCGTGCTGAACAACGGCGTCCATGGCGGCGCTGTCGTCTCGGCGATCATGATGTCGCCCGCCTCGATCTTGTCCGCATCGCCGAGCGTCCGGACGATCCGGGCCGGGCCGCGGACAACGCCGGCTGAACCCGGCACGCCAAGCAGGATCGTTGGGTCATCCGAGGTCTGCGGCGGGACGCCGAAGAACTTCGCCAGCGTGCGATTGCCGGGGTTGTCCGGTGGCGGGCCGGGCGGCTGCGTGCCGACCATGTGCGGCAGTTCGACGTCACGGTAGCGCTCGATCTCCGCCTTGCGGTCGTGGATTGTGGTGCGCAGATCTGGATGATTGCCGCGTAACGCCGCGATGATCTCGGCGGGTCTCAGATGCAACACATCGCTGGTTTCGGCAATTGCGCCGGTGGCGGTCAGCCGCCTGCCTGCTTCGAGGAACACCTGGCGGGCGTCGCTGGCTGCGCGGAAGTCGAGCCAGTAGCCGTGGTCTTCGGAGAGGACCGTCCCGACCCGTCCGGCCTGCAGCAGAAACTCGAACTGGTCGCGCACCGCCTGCGGAAAGATTTGCAGTTGTTCGCGCGCCTCGGCGACCACCTGCTCGCGCTCGGCGGCTAGCGCGGCCTGCTCAAGCTCGGGATTCTTCTCTGGCTGCGACAGGTAGCCCTTGATGATCTCCAGCGCTGGAGAGGGGTCCTCGACCCACGAGGGCCAACTGACACTCCACCAGAAGTCAGCACGCCGACCGAACTCGTCAAGATAGACCGCCAGGTCGGCGAGGAATGCACGCCCATCCTCAATCTGTTCCAGCGCGGCAATGGCGTCGTCGGTTGGGTTCGCCTCAATAGCTTGCCGGACTGATGGTGATGCCGCCGCCTGTTGGCTCAAGCGCCAGAGGGCACGCCCGGATTCGACCGTCTTGTTCTCATAACCCTGTACGAGCTTGTATGGTCGTAGCCGATCCTCGTCCCCGAACAGCTCGAAATAGAGCTCTTCAAACAGCGACAGCGGAACCATCGACGGTAGCGCGACTTCGAAGTGGATCTCGAACAGGCGCGTCAGTTGGTCGACCACCTGCTCGACGTGGTCAGCCAGTGCTCCCGTTGTCGCGTTCGCCAGGTCGAAGCTCTCCCAGGCATCGATCATCGCGCGGATCTCGGGCAGCCAGCTTGTGTCCCACTTGTGCTGCATCTGGCCCAGCAACTCGCCGAGCGCACGTTCAGAGTGCGCTTCCATCTCCGCCATCCGGGCAGGCTCAAGGCGCAGAGGCGATGTCGTGTCATAGTGATGGGCCCAGAAGCGCCGTGCCTCGGCGTGGAGCGGAATGCCGTACAGCGCGAAGGCGTGGTTCATGCCGTGGCCGTAGAACGTCCGCATCAGCGAGTCGTCAAGATGCAGGATCGGGCCGTGGTAGTGCATGCGGTCCTGCACCCAGAAGATATCGGCGTCCTCGGGCGTCTCCCATTCGGGACTGAGATAGTCGGGCAGAGGAATGCGGGTTGGTGCAGTCATCGATGGGCACTCCTTGTCTCGATTGTTTGGCAGGACGAGTCGTACCTGTGGCGCTGGGATCGGCGGCGAGGTGGATAAGCCTTTCTGCTACGTGCTGATGATTCGGACGATGCCGTGGCTGCCGTCCACTTCGACGATCTGGCCGTTGATCAGCGTGTGGGTGGCGGAGCCGGTGGCAACGACGGCCGGGATGCCGTATTCACGGGCGACGACAGCGCAGTGGCTCAGCACGCCGCCGGTGTCGGTCACGACCGCCGCGACGGTGCTGAACAGCGGTGTCCAGGGCGGCGACGTCGTCTCGGCGACGAGGATGTCGCCCGGCTGCACGAGGTCGGCCTCATCCCAGGATCGGACGATGCGGACCGTGCCACGGACGACTCCCGCCGACCCGGCCGAGCCGTGCAGGACAGCGGGGTCGGCCGATGCCTGCGCTCTCGCGCCGAAGAACTTGGCCATCATGCGACCGCCGGCATCGTCAGGCGGCGTTTCATCCGGTGCGACGCCGATGGCGAACGGGACGTCGACACCGCGGTAGCGCTCCATCTCCGCCCGACGATCGGCAACTGTGGTGTGCAGGTCTCCCGACAACCCGCGTAAGGCCGCCAGTATCTCGGCGAGCGTCAGGTGGCCGAAGTCGTTGGCGTCGCTGATGATGTCGGCGGCGACCAGCCGTCGGCCGACTTCGAGCAGTATTTCGCGCATGTCGCTCGCTGAGCGGAAGTCGATCCAGTAGCCATGATCTTCGGTGAGTACGGTGCCTGTTCGGGCGGCTTGTAGCAGGAACTCGAACTGATCGCGCACGGCCTGCGGGTATGTTTGCAACGACTCGCACGCCTCGGTTGTCGCGCGCTCGCGCTCGGCTGCCAGCGCTGCCTGTGCCAGGTCGGGATTCAGCGCCTCGTCGTTCAGGTAGCCCTTCAGGATCCTCAGCGCCGGTGCCGGATCCTCGATCCACGATGGCTGCGTGACGAGCACCCAGTACTCACAGCGCCGACCGTACTCGTCGAGGTAGACGGAAAGATCGCTAAGGAACTCTCGACCCTCGGCCGATTCCCGAAGTGCTGCAACGACCTCGCTGGCCGGGTAGCTGGCGAAGACCCTGCGAACAGGCGGATTGGCCGCGACCTGACGGCTCAGTTGCCAAAACGCGCGGCCCGACGCGACGGTCGTGTTCTCGAAGCCTTGCAAGAGCGTGTAAGGTCGCAGTGGTTCCTCGTCCCCGAACAGCTCCAGGTACAGCTCTTCAAACAGGGAAATCGCCATCATGAGCGGGTGCCAGACTTCGAAGTGGATGGCGAAGAGACGTTTGATCTGCTCGACGACCGACGCGAGATGGTCGGCGAGATCAACATTGGTGGCACTTGCCAGGTCGTACTGCTCCCAGCCATAGACGATCGCTTTGATTTCCGGCAGCCAGTCTTCCGCCCACCTGCGCTCCAGTTGCGCCATTTCAGCACTGATTGCCTGCTCGGAGCGCAGTGCCATTGCCTCAAGCTCGGCCGGCGGAAGCGGAAGGAGGTCAGTCGTCTCGAAGTACCAGGTCCAGAATCGGCACGATCGGACTCGAGCCGGAATGTGATAGAGCTCGAAAACGGGGTTGGCCCCGTCTGCGCAAGCGAATTCGAGTATCTCGCTATCGAGTATCATCATCTGCTCGGTGTAATGCATCCGGTCCTGAGCCCAGTATTTGTCAGCATCTTCAGGCTGCACCCACGTGGGCAACAGATACTCCGGCAGCGGAATGCGGGATGGGGATGCAGTCATGACTACGCACTCCTTCGCTCACGGGTCGATGCTGTGCCTCTGTGCGATGGTCGTGATCGGTCGACACTGGAGGAGGTAGAGGGTTCCAGCAGCGTAGGCCAGCTCCAGATCGACCGGCCAGCCGACGTGGCGCTCCAGCGTCAGGCCCAGGTCGGCGATCTCGCGGACCCGGTCTGGCCCGAGCGATGGCTGGGTGCGCATCAGGCGCGGAACGTCGATCTCGCGCACGCCTCCGAGCATCGCGACGGTCATGCGCTGCTTGAGCGCGATCTGCTCGCGCAGGGTTGTCTGATCCAGCTTCGAGATCGTCCACGTGTCAGGCGTGACCGTGCCACCGGCGATGCTTTCGCCCAGCCCCCAGCTCGCGGTCAGGACCATTTCATCCTGCGCACAGGTCACGGGATTGATGCTGAACAGCACCGCCGAGACGTCGGCAGGGACGAGCTGCTGGATCAGGACGGCGATGCGAATGCCATCGACCGACAGGTTGTGGCGTTGGCGATAAGCCAGCACCTGCTCGGTGTGCGCCGATGCCCAGCAGCATTCGACGGCCTCGCAGATGTTCGCAACGCCGCGGATGTTGAGGTAGGTCTCGTGCTGACCGGCGAACGACGCCAGCGGCCCGTCCTCGTCGATGGCCGATGAGCGCACTGCCACCGACGGTTCAGCGATGCCGCAGCGATCTGCCAGCTGCTGGTAAGCGTGCGCGATCGACGCGCGCAGGTTGGCACTGACGCGGTTGCTGAGCGTGCGCGTCTGATGCGCATCGGCGGTCAGGCAGAAGCCAGGCGGGACCTGGTGGAGCTGCGCGAGCCGACTGAGGTGCGCGGCCTTTGCACCGACCCGATTGGTGTCGCGCGCAGCCGCATCGTCGAGCCAGAGGATGTCCGGCATCGAATCGGAGCGCATCGACAACGCATGGGGATAGGTGGTGATCCGCGGGGAGGACGAATCCATACACCATCTCGCTTGTATTGCCGCGTACTCGCGGTCGCAGTTGTAATCAGGTCACCGGTCAGGTTCGCGCCATCGGTCGATATCGTGGATTCGCACGCAGGGCAGAACGGTTGACTTAGGAAGCATGCGCATATCGGCCTACCTTGCGCCGTAAAGTGGCGCAAACCTTATGTTCTTTTACATGGCATGGATGGTTTCGTCAACTGAACGTAATGTCATTGCTCGTGCGGAACATCGACGCCAGGGTGCCGATGCGGGGCATAGTTCTGAACTGCAACTCGTCATGCTGCTGGTTCATTTTCACTGAGTCCGTTCGATGCCAGTGGGCGGCACTGGAGCAGGGATAGCCAGCCACCGGCGAACGCGGCATTGACGCAAACCGGCGCTCCGTGCTCGGCACGCAGGAGCGAGCAGAGCGTTGCGACCTGGCGGGTCTGCTCGTGTGTGAGCGTCGGGGTGGTGCGCATCGCGTGCGGTACGGCTGCCTCTGATACGCCGCCCGGCGAGCTGACGGTCATGCGCTGCTTTTCGGCGATACACGCATCGACGATCAGCCCATCGTGCACCCGGACCAGCCAGCGGTCGGAACATCTGGAGTCGCCGACTGCGAGTCCCCAGCGAGCTGCAACGAGGACGTGCTCTCCGTTGGTCGCGTATGCCTCCGAAGTGCAGGCTGTGACGCTGACATCGGCTGGTTCCATGAGCTGCACGATGACTGCGCTCCTGCCATCGTGCGAGATCGAAGCGGCCAGACACGCTTCTATCGCGGCGACAATTGCGCCAACGCCGCGGATATTCACGAGCGTGTGTGGGATCGATGCGGAAGCTGCCAGAGATGGGAGAGCGCGAACGATGACAGTCGGTTCGGGATTGCCGGCGATCGTCGCCAGGCGTCGATAGGCGAAGGCAAGCTCGGACGGTCGGACTGACCCGGAGGAGAATGTACTGGACGTAACGACGAATCCGGGAGGGACGGGGTAGCGCTCGGCCAATCGAGCAAGGTGGGCGGCGGGTCCGCCACGTTGCGGATCGCGAGCGAGTGGGTCATCCAGCCAGAGCGTCCCAGGGAACTGGCGGTCTGATTGGGGCGCAGGATTCAGCCAGTGATGGCCGGGGAGTGATCCAACGACACGAGTCATCTGTCCCTCTAGCGTGATGCGGCGTTGATCCGCCCGGGCGGGCGACCGTCAACATCGATTGCGTTGATGCATCTATGATGACCCGCAGGCGGCAGCAGCGACACCGAACCACTGGCGGGAATCGTCGCCGCCACGCGGACAGCCTCGGGCCTGAACGAATGGACAGGTCGCGAGACAACCGCGTTGACGCTTGACGGTGGGTCATGGTAGCATCAGTCGTTCCGGCTGTGCCGGGTTTCTTATTGTGTGCAATGAATTCCGCAACAAGCCTGACGATATCGGGTTGAGGAGGGAACTGGCAGCGTGCTGAAACTGCGACTTCGGCGGATGGGCGCCAAGCATCAGCCAAGCTATCGAATTGTTGTCGCCGAGTCTGCGTGGCCGCGCGATGGCCGTTTCATCGAGATCATCGGAATCTACAACCCGCGAACAACGCCGACGACACTGCGTGTCGATAACGAGCGTGCCGCCCACTGGCTGAGCGTTGGTGCCCAGCCGACCGACAAGGTCCGCTCGCTGCTCGTTCGCGCGGGCGTGATCGAGGGCAAGCTGAGCCGCGAAGTCCTCGAAGAGGGCTATGTCACTGAGGTGCCGAGCCGCGGCCATACGCCGAAGGTGATCCCGGCCGGTACGGCTGCCGACGCAGCCGCCGAGCCCGCCTCTGCCTGACACGTCGCTGCCTCAGCTTGTCGATGTCGATATCTCTGGCTGGCTACCGCTTGGCGGTAGCCAGTTGTGTACTCGGCAGCCTATTCGACGCTGAATCTCGGACACGTTGTGCAGCATGGAGGACGCTGATATGGATGAGAATGTCGCCAATGCCGACGCGGCAGAATCCGAAAGCCCGATCGATAGCCTCGTCTCACTGACTCAGTTCATGGTCGAGAACGTCGTCGAAGACCCCGAGGTCGTCCAGGTCATCCCCGAGCGTCTCGGTGCCAATGTCCACATCAAGGTCCGTGTCCCGGAAGAGGAGATGGGCCGCGTCATTGGACGCCAGGGTCGCATCGCCCGCTCGATGCGCACAATCCTGATGATTGCTGCATCACGCAAGGGGTTGCGAGCAAGCCTTGACATCGACTCCTGATCGTCCCGCGCACCGCACGCCCTGGCGCGAGAACAAGTCTGCGCGCCCATCGTCGCCCACCAACCCTGACCCGTCGACGCCGCCGAGCGAGGTGTTCCTCGTAATCGGCCGGATCGTGACTGCCCACGGCATCGCCGGTGAAGTCAAGATGGATGTCTATTCGGACGATCCCGAGCGCCTGCGCAAGCTGCGTCGCGTCTATTTTGATGACGACCCGACTGCCCGCCAGCTTTCCGGCATCCGTCTGCACGGTCGTCAGGCGCTGCTGCGATTTCCGGATGTGACGACCCGCGACGCCGCCGAGGCGTTGCGCGGCACGATCGTGCGCGTATCCGGCTCGCAACTGCGCCAGCTCGATCCCGACGAGCTGTTCCACTACCAGCTCATCGGTCTGGCGGCCTTCCTCGAATCCGGCGAACCGATCGGTACGCTCACTGAGATCATCGAGTCCGGCGAGGTCGATGTCTACGTTGTCCGCGATGAGCAGGGCCACGAGCAGCTCTTCCCGGCGCTCAAGAGTGTCGTCCTCGACGTTGACCCTGCTGCCAACCGCGTCGTCGTTCGCCCCCAGGTGTGGGAAGACGAGTAGCTTCGCGTACGATTTCGTCGAGACATGCCTCGGCCTGGCCTGGCGGTGAAGTTACACTCCCCCACCGCTGGAACGCGCATCGAACACGGGCATCTTCCGGCGTTGTCGGGTACCGATTCGCAGCGCGTGGTGCCGCAAATCAGGGTGGCCTGATGGCCACGACCGGCCGAGGTCAGTCCTGACGAATCAGTAGAGCCTCGTCTATCCCTGCTCGTTTGGCTCGCCCGTCTCAATCGGCAGGTCGGGGCGATTGCCCCATTCGGCCCAGGAGCCGTCGTAGACCTTGATGTTGTCGTAACCGGCCATCTTGAGCGCGATGGCGGCGTGGGCTGCGCGGACTGCGCCCTGGCAGTAGGTGATGATCGGTGTCTCAGGCGTCAGCCCGACATCTGCGGCGCGCTTGGCCATCGCTTCGGGTGAGACGAAGCGGCGGTCGCCGTCCCAATCGAGGTTGTCCTGCCAGAAGAGCCATGTCGCGCCCGGCACGCGTCCGCCACGAGCGGCACGCACTTCGTCGCCGGTGAATTCACTCCTGCGGCGAACATCCAGCACGACCGTGCCCGGATCAGATGTGGCCGCGTTGACCTCGCTCCAGTCCGCGATCAGGCCGGGTCGCGCCTTATTCTGATCGATCGTGAACGTCGCTGCGGCAGGCAGCGTTGGCTCGGCGTCGGTGACCGGGCGATCCTCCTGCTGCCAGGCAATCCAGCCGCCGTCGAGGATGCGCATCTGCTCGCCGTGACCGTACCGCGCCAGCACCAGCCAGAGGCGCGAGGCGAAGTGCCCGCCCTCATGGTCGTAGCCGATGATGCGGGTGTCGTCGCTGATGCCGAGCTTCTCCATGATCGCGGCGACCTGCGCGGGCGGAGCGATCATGCCGGCGACCTGATGATCGGCGTCGGACAGATCGCGCGACCAGTTGAGATAGACCGCGCCGGGGATGTGACTCTCGCGGTACGCCTCTTCCATATCGACATCGAAGGCGAAGCGGCAATCGACTACCCGCACATTCGGGTCGTCGAGGTGCTCAGCGAGCCACTCGGTCGAGACGAGGAAATCCTGTTCCATGGCGGCGTCCTCCGTATTCATGACAACTCGCGCTCAGGTGCGTGGCACGAGTGGTGCGTCAGGGCAAGCAGGGAGTGCGATGACGGCGACGTGCGCGCCGTCAATTGCTCAAGTATGACACCGGTTTCAGCGAACTGTCGTTCCTGTTGGGTGGTATGGAGGATTTACTATGTTGTGGGCTGTGATTCTGATTCTGGTTATTCTCTGGCTTCTGGGATTCATTGGGAGCATCGGTGGTGGACTGATCCACCTGCTGCTCGTCATTGCGCTGATTGTGCTGATCTTCCAGCTCGTGACCGGCCGCCGCGCCGTCTAGGCGCGTTCTAGCCGCCACAGACCACGAACGCCGTCGCATGACTCATGCGACGGCGTTCTGCTGCTTGGAATTGCCTAGCGCTTCTTGCGACGCTTGCCGCCCTGGGGGCGCGACGGCTTTTGCTTCTTGGCTGTCGCGCGTGGGTTGAGCGGCGCGAGTTGGCCGCCGCGCTGCATCATCGCGTCGAGGTCGCCGGGGTTCATGCCCGGCATACCGCCCGCCATTCCGCCGAGCTGGCTCATGTCCATGCCCGACGCTTCCATCTGCTTCATCATGTCGCGCATCTGGCCGACCTGCCCGAGCTGCCCCGGCATGCGGCTCATGACGCCGCGCTTGCCCTTCTTGCCGCCGGGCATCTGACCGCCAGCCAGCCC
>JAMLIA010000090.1 GCA_023954495.1 Thermomicrobiales bacterium
CCATCGTGGATCACGTCACAAAGACGACGTAGCCGACGATGGCAACGAAGATCAGCAGGCCGAGCACGACCAGAATCGTCAGGACAAGGTTCATGCGCGAGTCGGCAACCGGCTCTTCGGCCGGGGCATCGAGGATGCTGATCGGTGCGGCCCAGACGCAGAGCGCAGTGACGTTGTCGGTCGAGCCTGCGCGAATGGCGCGATCGACCAATTCCTTGGCGGCATCTTCGGGCTGCATCGAGAGCAGGATTGAGGTCATCTCGTCGTCGGAGAGGTGATCGTGCAGGCCGTCGGTCGAGAGCAGCAGGCGGTCGTCGGGCAGCAGCGTTAGCTCGAAGATATCGACGTCGACGCGCTGGCGATGGCCGAGCGCGCGGGTGATGATGTTCTTGTGCTGGCTGCCGCGGGCCTCGTCCTGCGTCATTGCGCCCATCGCAACCTGCTCGGCGACAAGGGAATGGTCGTGGGTGATCTGATTGAGGTTCTTGGCCCGGACGAGGTAGGCGCGGCTGTCACCTATGTTGCCGACGGCGAGGTCCATGCCCTTGACGATACCGGCGACGAGCGTGGTGCCCATCATGTTGTGCTCGCCGTCGACGGAGCCACCGGCGTAAATTTGCTCGTTCGCCTGGCGAAACGCCTGCTTGAGCAGGATTACGACGTCATCGGATTCAGCGGTGGTGAATCGCTCGCGCAATGCGTCGATTGCCATGCTGGACGCGACCTCACCGCGCTGGTAGCCGCCCACGCCATCGGCGACGGCGAGAACGAGGAGTTCATCCGCCGTGGGAGTTTGTACGATTTCGTGGTAAACCGCGTCCTCGTTGCCCTCACGGACCGGTCCGGGGTCGGTCGCAGCACCGACGATAAGACGACTGTCCTCCACGCGCGAGACTCTCCTCGGTTCGATATCCGTTCAGCTGCACGGTGCGCCTGGCGCGGTGTTCGCGCCCGAGCCATATGATACTGTACCGTCCCGTCCGCGATTGAATGACGATGGAAGAGGCGGGCGTGACATGAGTGGAAACGGACAGTATGCATGCGTCTGACACGGTTCATTGTCGTAGCGCTGATCGGGGTCGGGCTGGTTGCAGCGGCATGTGGCGGGGGCGGCAGCGATGGTGATGACGGCGACGTTACGGCCGAGTCTGTCCTGAGCGCCGCCGGAGCGCAGTGGGCCGCGACGGACACAGTGCATTTCGCTTTGACCGTCGATGGCGATTCGTTCATCGATTCATCTGGCGCCATCAAGCTGCTCAGCGCCGAAGGTGATTTGAAGCGCCCGGATGCGGTGAAGGCTGATGCGAAGATCGATGTCAGCGTGATGTCGGCCAACATCTCCATGATCGCGATCGGCTCGCAGACGTGGATGACGAACGTCATTACCGGATCGTGGGAGAAGGCACCTGAGGACTTCAACTACAACCCGTCGATCCTTTTTGATGCGAACGACGGTATCGAGCCGATCCTCGGCAAGCTGCAAAACACAACGCTGGGAAAGACCTGGACGATAAACGATCGAAACTCGCGCGAGGTCGATGGCACTGTTAGCGAGGATGCGGTGGCTCGGGTGACCAGCGGGGCGATTCAGGGCGACGAGATCGACATCCGGCTCTGGGTCGATACGGAAACGAACGACCTGCTGCGGATCGAGCTGAAGGAGCCGAGCGATGCCCGTGAGAATCCTGTCACCTGGACGCTCGACCTCACGAAGCAGGGTGACGACGTGACGATTGAAGCTCCGACATCCTGACCAGACCTGAATCGATGCACGCGGCACCTGTCCCGCGTAGGCTGCTGCTGCCAGTCCTGGCGGTCGTGTTTCTGGCCGCGCTCGATCTGACAGTCGTCGCCCCGATCCTGCCGCGTGTCATCAACGACCTCGGCATCAGCGCCGTTGATGCCGACCGCTACTCCTGGATCGTACTGGCGTATCTCGTGGCATACACGGTGACGGTGCCGCTGTCCGGCAAGCTGTCGGACAGCCTCGGGCGTTACCCGGTGTTCGGTGCTGCGCTGGGACTGTTCCTGCTCGGCTCGACCGTGGCGGCGCTGGCAGATAGCCTCGGATCCATGATCGCTGGACGAACACTGCAAGGGTTGGGCGGCGGAGCGATGCTGCCGGTGTCGATGGCGCTGGTGGCCGATGTTGTGCCGCCGCGACGGCGTGCCGTGGTTTTGGGTCTGGTCGCGGCGGTCGACACGTTTGGCTGGGTGTTGGGGCCGGTCTGGGGATCGGCGATCTTCGAGCTGCTCGATTCGTGGCGCGCGATCTTCTGGCTCAATCTGCCGATCGGTCTGATTGCCGGAGCGGTGCTGGTTACGACGGCTCGGAATACGCCGCGCGTGGCGACGCGTCAACTTCCACCGCTGAGCGGGGCGATGCTGGGCGCGACGGGTCTGGTGGCGTTCTGTTTGGCGCTGTCGTCCGGCGGGGAAGCGGGTCTCGGGGCCGGGCAGGGCGCGGCGCGATTGGGCGCAGAGACCAATCCGCTGGCCGCCTGGCGCTGGCCGTTGCTTGCGCTAGCGTTGGCGCTATTGATTGATTTGTGCTGGTCGAGCGGCGGTCGTGAGCGACCGATCCTGCCACGTGCGCTGATTCGTCGTCGGCTGTTCCAGGCTGCCGGGGTCGCTAATCTTCTGGTCGGCGTCGCGCTTATCACTGGCATGGTCAACGCGCCGCTGGCGGTCGCGCTGCTGTCGAACGAGGATGTTGTCGCGACCCGGACAGCAATGCTGCTCGGTAGCTTTACGTTGGCGATGACTGTCGGCGCGCTCATCGGCGGCCGTACCGTGAACAGTCTCGGCGTGCGCTCGACGGCGATTGCTGGCTTGCTCATCGGTGCCGGTGGTTTTGTATCGATGTGGTGGTGGCCGAACGAGCTGCACATGGGCTGGATGGCGGCGACGATGGCCACGGCAGGGCTGGGGCTGGGGATCGTCATCGCGCCGATTGGCGAGGTTGCGATCCGCGCCGCGCACATGGATGACTACGGCGCGGCTTCGGGGCTGGTGCTGCTGGCGCGGCTGCTCGGAATGACGGTCGGGCTCTCAGCGATCACTGCTTTTGCGCTCTCACGGCTCAACCAGCGCATCGCCGATCTGCCGACAGTGTCGCCTCAACCGGGCGAGACAACCGCAGAATACTTCGCCCGCCAGCAGCAGATGGTCGACGATCACGTGATCCCCATAACGCTCGATGTCATCCGCGAGAGCTTCGTTATCGCAGGGATCGTGTGCATCGCTGCGATTGTGGCCGCAGCGATGCTCCGTGAATCTGATTCAACGGCGGCTGACCGCTAGTCACTCATCCGGTTGAAGCTGGCAACTTCTGACAGCGGATGGCGGCCACCCTGCGCCGGGTTCGGACGCGGGTCCTTCGAGGTCGTGGCAGTGCCGATTGCGACCAGCGAGCGGGCAGTCATCTTTTCCGGGATGTTCATGATGCGCTTGGCCTCGGCTTGCTGCGCATCGTCGCCAAACCAGGCAACACCGCTGTGCAGACCAAGCGCCTGTGCGCCGATCATCAGGCGCTCGGTGACGCGCCCCTCGTCATAGGCCTCGCTGAGTTCCGCATCACCGTCGAGGACGATGGCAATGCCGAACGATGTCTCTGAGACCCAGTTGATCGGCGTGCGCAGCGCGCCGAGCTGAGCGAGGATGTCTTTGTCGGTGACCGCGACGAAGTGCCACGGCTGGGTATTGCGCGAGCTACCAGTCCAGCGCGCGACCTCCAGCAATTCGTTCACGATCTCATCGGACACGTCGCCGCCAGTATATTGGCGCGTCTGGCGAATATTGAGAAGTGTATGGGTAATCTCGTTGCTGCCATGTGGTTTGGCCATGTTGCGCTCTGTCCTCTCCGTGGTTGGTTCAGCGCTCCAAGCTGGAACGCTAATGTGTGCAACCGCAAACTGCTAGCCAGTATTTCGACCGCTCGCCGCCTCCCGGAGATCGTGAACGGCCGCGACGACCCCACGTTCCGACCCAAACACTGCCGTTCCGGCCACCAGCATGGTCGCGCCTGCCTCGACTGCGCGGCGTGCAGTGCGCACCGAAATCCCACCGTCGACCTCAAGGATCGTTGGGTAGCCGTGGGCAGCGATGGCGTCGCGCGCTTCGCTGAGGCGTCGCAGAGAGGTCGGGATGAAGCTTTGGCCGCCGAAGCCCGGGTTGACACTCATGACGAGCACAAGGTCACACAGCGGCAACAACTCCAACGCATGGCTGATCGGCGTGCCCGGATTGAGTGCCAGCCCGGCGCGCGCGCCACGTTCGCGAATCGCCTGCAGCACGCGATGGGGGTGGACCGTTGCCTCGACATGGATCGTGACAATGTCGGCCCCGGCGTCAATGAAGTCGTCGATGTAGCGCTCCGGCTCGACGATCATCAGGTGCACGTCGAGTGGTAGCGTCGTTGCCTCTCGGACTGAGGAGACGACAGGGATGCCGATCGAGATGTTGGGAACGAAGCGCCCGTCCATTATGTCGAGATGCACGTAGTCCGCGCCAGCGTCTTCGAGCAGCTTGAGGGAGTCTCCGATGCGAGTCAGGTCGCTGTTCAGGATCGACGGCGCAATCCTGATCGGCGTGTCTGTTGACGTGTTCAACGTCGATGCCTCCAGCCTGGTTTCGGTGTCTCTCCGGCGGTATCGGCCACCAGCACTATACAGATTCAGCGCCCGTTTGACCGGCATCGGTTTGACCGGCCTGAAAGATGGCACCTATAATCCCCATGCGGCACGCCTGTGTCGCACTGTTCGCCGCTGCCAGCATTCGGAGCCTCGCCGGAATGACCGCCCTCGACAAGTTCGAAAACTTCTTCGAGCATGTCGTTGAGGGGACGGTTGGGCGTATCTTCCGACCAGCAATCCAGCCCGCCGAGATCGGCCGTCGTCTGGAACGGGCGATGGAGAGTCGCAAGGTCGCCTCGGTCGACGGGATGATCGTTCCGAACGACTACCACGTCAGCATGAACCCTCTCGACATGGTGATGTTCGCGGACTTTGTTCCAGCGCTCTGCCATCAGATGGAGGAGTGGCTGATCGATCTGGCCGATCAACGCGACTACCGGTTCATCGACCTGGTGCGGGTGCAGATCTTTGGCAAGGACATTGTCACGCGACGGCAGATCCAGGTCGAAGCCAGCATTGTTCAGCTGCCGGGGCTCGATCGGGTCGAGCAGGACGAGATCCAGCGGACAGAGGTCTACCGCGTCATCCAGGCATCCGGCGATGTGCCGCCCAAGCTCCTGCGCTTTGTCAGCGGCGACCATCAGGGCGAGACAGTGATCCTGCGGCGACCGACGATTGCGGTCGGGCGGGCTCTCGACAACGACGTTGTCGTTGATGCGGCTGAAGTCTCACGCCATCACGCGAAGATCGAGTATCGCAACGGTGCCTATGAGCTAACCGATCTGGAGAGCACCAACGGCACGATGGTCAATGGCCGCCGGGTGGCGACGGCGCGCCTGAATGACGGCGATATGATTACCTTCGGGACAGTGGTGATGGAGCTTCTGCCGTACGCTGCGCCCACTGGAGGCGTACACCACCGTTGATGCCGTCGTTCCGGTAAGGTCGTCAATCGTTGGTATCTGAGCTGCCATTTGAATGGTTCGTCCTGCTCTTGCGGGTCGTCTTCATCTTCCTCCTGTACTTCTTCGTCTATCAGGTGATTCGCGTCGTCCTGCGTGAGTTGCGCGTTCTGGCGTCCCGTGGCGAAGTCGCCGCTGGAGCGCCGGTTCCGTCCGGCGCGTTGCTTGTCTCGGATGCGGGCGAGTCGAACCTGCGGCGTGGCGAGGTCTTCGATCTGGAGCCGGTCACGGTGATCGGTCGACATCCGCGGGCGACGATTCGGGTGGACAGTTCGTTCATATCCTCTGAGCACGCCCAGATGAGCTGGGAGCAGGATCGTTGGTGGGTCACCGACCTGCGCTCGACCAACGGCACATATGTCAACGGAACGCAGATTCGGGTGCCAACCGGCATCCGCCCCGGTGACTTCGTCGAGCTTGGCGGAGTCAAGTTCCAGCTCGTCCCGTGAGCAGCCGACGAATACCTTCGTTACGGTTTTGTGTCTCGTATACTTGTCGTTGCCTGAAGAACCCCGCGACAGAAGCATCGTTGTCGCGGGGTACGCACGTCCGGAGCCTGGAGGGCTGATGCTCGATCGGAAGCTGTCGCTCATTTTGCCGGCGCACAACGAAGCCGGGAACATTGAGGCTGTCGTCAGCAGAGCGCTGGAAGTCCTCCCTCAGGTCGTCGCGGATTACGAGGTCATCGTCGTCAACGATGGCAGTGTTGATGGCACGAGTGACATCACCGACCGCCTCGTCGCCACGGATCAGCGCGTACGGGTCGTGCATCATGAAGTCAACCGTGGCTATGGTGCGGCGCTCACGTCTGGCTTTCAGGCTTCAACCGGCGCTGCCGTCATGTT
Source organism: Thermomicrobiales bacterium (assembly GCA_023954495.1). Taxonomy (NCBI): domain Bacteria; kingdom Pseudomonadati; phylum Thermomicrobiota; class Thermomicrobia; order Thermomicrobiales; species Thermomicrobiales bacterium. Next base: position 6,442 of record JAMLIA010000090.1, read on the forward strand.
CATGGATTCCGACCGGCAGTTTGACATCTCCGACATCCGCGCACTGCTGCCCTACGTACCGCATTACGATGTCGTGGCCGGGTATCGAATCAAGCGCCGCGATCCGTTCTACCGAATCGTGTTTGCGCGTGTGTTCGGGCTAGCGGTCTGGGTACTATTCGGCCTCCGCATGCGCGATATCGACTGCGCGTTCAAGATCTTCCGTGGCGATCTGCTGGAAGGCATTGAGCTGACCTCGCCCGGCGCGCTGATCAATACTGAACTACTGATCCGCCTGAAGCAGCGTGGCGCAACGATCGCGCAGGTGGGCGTCAATCACTACCCACGTCCGGCCGGCGAGTCCTCCGGCGGCAGCCCGAAGGTTGTCTTTCGAGCAATGGGAGAGACGATCCGACTATGGCTGCGATTGCAGCAGGAGGCGACTGAAGGCGGGCAACCGCGCAATCGCTTCGTCACGCAACTCGTGGCCGGCGTATCAGGACTGCTGGCATTCCTGCTCGCCTGGCGGCGCGCCCGGCGCTAGGCGTCCTTCGCGAATTCCGTCAGGCGCGAGTTGAGCTCTCTCTGATTCAGCCCGTCGACACGGACCCGCTTCCTTTTGCTGGTCTGCCCGCCGATGATCGCCACCTGACTCTTTGATAGTCCCAGTGATGAAGCAAGCAGCTTCTCGATCGCAGCGTTTGCGGCACCGTCAACCGGTGGCGCAGTCACGCGGATCTTAAGCGCTCCGTCGTGAAAACCGACGATCTCAGCTCGCGAGGCACGCGGCTGGACGAGAATGTCCAGCGTGGCCGTCGGTACGGCTTGCGATTTGGCGCGGCGACTGCTCATCCAGATCACCCGTTTCGCGATCTCCAGGTGCCGTGAATCAGGCAGCGACCGTGGCCGATGTGCGCATGTCAGCGAGCACATCGGAGAGATGCTCGGCCGGGACGACACGTCGTCCGAGCGCCGTCTGCAGATCCTCGATCGTCATGTCATCAAGGAGCGTGCCGGTGCGGCGAGAGATCATCGTCGTCGAGATGTAGACGGTCGAGTCGCCAGGGCGATCAGCCAGCGTCGAAACGAGATCCTGGCCGCTCAACAATCCGGAGACGTTAATCTCGGGACCAAAGAACTTGTTCACGACGACAGCAACGTCGATCTCCGTGCCGGTCGCCGCGTTGACTGCAGCGACTTCGCGCTCCATCGTCGGCCCGATCAGTGTGGCGCACGCGATCAGGCCGGGAGTACCTGCGACTGGGACCTTTCGACCACGACGGACGACCTTCCTCGCGTCATCGAGGAAGAGGCGGGTGATGCCGATGCCGTCCTCAACCTGCGGGAAGCCGTCGTAGTGCCGCGTCGATGGCACCTTGCTTTCGCTCATCAGATAGAACTCGTCGCCGAGATGGAAGAACGTCTCGCCGCGTGTCTTGCGGAAATGTTTCTGCCAGCGCTCAGCCTGGGCAATGACACCGCGTGCCTCTTCCGGCGCATAGCGCCGCATCTCCAGCATCGCACCTGGAAGCGTGCGGTTGCAGGGACGCGAGACGCGCACGCGCATCTTCTGGCGCTCGAAGCCGAACTTCGTCAGGCCAACTGGTACGCCAGCGATGGACTTCAGATGCTCACCGCAGTTGGACAGATCGGTTAGCGAGCGCTCCAACTCGGGGCCGTCGTTGACGCCCGGGCAGAGGACGAACTGGACGTGGTAGTCGATCCGGGCACGCTCCAGTCGGGCGAGGTGCTCCATGATCAGCGCCCCCTTGGGGTTGCCGACCAGTTGGGCGCGTAGTTCAGGGTTGGTGGCATGGACGGAGACGTGCATCGGGCCGAGGCGCTGTTCTTCAATCCGCTGCCAGTCGTCCTCGGTCAGGTTGGTCAGTGTGACGAAGCTGCCGTGCAACATCGACTGTCGATAGTCGTCGTCCATGACATAGAGGCTGCGGCGCATGCCCTTTGGGATCTGCTTGATAAAGCAGAACGGGCAGGCATTCTCGCAGACATGGATACCGTCCATCGTCGGGTCGGAGAACGTAATACCCCAGATCTCATCGACGTCACGCTCGACCTCGCACTGATGGATATCGCCATCGCGCTCAATTTCGAGGATGACCTCTTCCTCGGCGGCGTAGTACTGGAAGTCGAGGATATCGCGCAATGGCCGACCATTAACCTTCAGGATGCGGTCGCCCGGCTCGATGCCGATTTCTTCAGCAAGCGATCCGGGTGCGACGTGCTGCACTTCGCCGGGGCGATCCGGCGCGAGTGCAGTCCGGCGCATAAAGTCTGGCCGCGTAATATCCTGAATCCGTACAACCACGCTCGCTAGCCTACTTCCTCATGAGTTCGTGCTGACCAGGCTCGCTGCATCAGGGTTCCGGCCGCGACGATTGCTGCTGTTTCAGAACGTAAGATGAATGCACCAAGTGTTACCGGCTGGGCACGTGCCCGAAGAAGCATCTGCTCAGCGTCACTCCAGCCACCTTCGGGTCCGATCAATATGGTTGTGCGCTCTGCGAATGCGACATCAGCAATGGGCGTTGAAACCTCGGCTGAACGCTCCAGAAGTGCAAACACTGATTTTTCGGTGCGATCGGCGAGCATGTCCTCAATGCTGACTGGCCGATCAATGTGTGGCACCATCGTGCGCTCGGATTGCTCGGTCGCTTCGATCGCGATGCGCCGAAGCCGAGCAGCTCGCCGCTCCCAGTCGCGATCAACAGCGTAGGATACCACGCAATGTTGGGCGGCTAGCGGAATGATGCTGCTCACCCCGACCTCAGTCAGCTTCTGGACAGCCAGATCGAAGCGTTCACCCCTGAGGAGTGCGAGCCCGACGGTCAGGTGAATTGGCGGTCTGGAGACCTCGTCGCGAAGTGACTCGATCTCGACGGTGACTTCGCTGCGCTCGACTGAACTGATGCGTCCGTCGGCAACGCGACCGGCACCATCGCATATTTCCAGCGGATCACCAACGCGCAAGCGCAGGACGCTGCGTGCCTGGCGGCCCTGCTCCGAAGACAGGGCGATATGACTCCCTGCGGCGAGCGGCTGCTCAACGATGAAGCGATGGCGGCGCATGGTGCGATCAGCGACGTTCGAGGAGCAGCGCCACCCAGTCACCCGCCTGCTTGCGCGCCTTGACGGTGATACCGAGCGGTTCGAATGCATCGACCACCAGCTGCTCGCGCTCTTCAATAATGCCGCTGGCGATCAGCAGACCGCCCGGAGCGACATGTTGCGCGATCGACGCCGCGTTGTCGGCCAGGATGCGGGCGATGAGATTGCCGAAGACGATCGGGAACGTCACATCGCCAAGCCAGGCCTGATCGATCGGCGCTGCGACGACCGAGATGCGATCCTCCATGTCGTTCAGCCGGACATTTTCGGCCAAAGCACGCGCGGCGACCGGATCGATCTCGACGGCGACGGCGCTGGCTGCGCCGGCGCGCAACGCGCCGATGGCAAGAATGCCTGAGCCTGCTCCGATGTCGAGGACGGCGAGACCGTCGAGGTCAACTTCTTCGGCGAACAGCATGCACATCTCAGTCGATGGATGCAGGCCGGTGCCGAACGCCATGCCCGGATCAAGGTGAATGACTCGGTCGCCTTCGCGTGGCTCGTATTCGCGCCAGGTCGGCCTCACGACGAACGATTTCCCGATGCGCAGAATCTGGAAATGCTCTTTCCAGGCATTGGCCCAGTCTTCTTCTTCACGCTCAGCGAAGGTCGGTTCCCCAACGCCACCGATTTGCTGGAAATGCCAGATGGCGCGGGTCAGCGCGTCCTTCTGCTGCTCGGTGCGCTCGTCGACCGGCAACCAGGTGCGGACGAGGACGGGGCGAGTTGGGTCGATCTCGAGATTGTCGCCATCGTCGTCCTGTTTGTATGGCTCCTCGATGACGACACCTTCGTTGTAGCCGAAGGTGGACAGCAGCTCGCAGACCGATTCGACAGACTCGGCGTTCGCCGGGACAGTGACTTCTACCCAGCGCTGAGTTGACTCAGACACGGTGCTGGCCATTCTCGCGGTTCGAACGCAAATCGATATCCGACGAATCGCCGACGTTGACACGCAACGGCTCACCGCGAACGATCGCGTCGCGACCAACGATCGATCGCGTCAACATCGCTGAATCGATCGTCGCGCCAGCGTCGACAATCGAGTCGCGCACAATCGCGTTCTCGATGACGACGTTATCGCCAATGCTGACATTCGGTCCGATGACCGAACCGGCGACCGTGGCCGTTTCGGAGATGAACACTGGCGGGAAGAACACGGAGTCGGGCGTCGAGTGTGTGGTGTGCGACCTGGCGAGCAGGAAGCGGTTCGTATCGAGCAGCGCGTCCGGGGTGCCGCAGTCCTCCCAGACCGTTGCCGGCAGCGTCGTCATCCGCGCACCGTCATCAATCATGAGCTGGACGGCATCGGCCAGGTAGAACTCACCCTTGGTCTGGATGCAGTCGGCCATCTGGCGGTCGATCGCCTGAAACAGATCGCGGATTTCGCGCATGTAGTAGATGCCCATGATGGCGAGGTTGCTCTCGGGTTCTTGTGGCTTCTCGATGAGCTGCGTGGCCCAGCCGTTGTCGAGCATTGCGATGCCGAAGCGGCGAGGGTCATCAACTTCCTTGACGAAGATCGCGCCATCGGCGTCGAGGTTGCTCAAAGCGGTGAGTGGCGCTTCAAAGATCATGTCTGGGAAGACGATGAGCGTTGGTCCAGCGATCTGGCCGCGAGCCTGGATGATCGCGTGTGACTGGCCAAGCGGCTCGTCCTGCTTCACGAACACTGAATCGAACGCGTAGTTATCGCGAACGTACTCCTCGATCTGCTCGCCAAGAAAACCGGTCACAAAGACGGCACGATCGATCTCGACTGAGCTGAGCGTATCGAGCACGTGGCCGAGAACGGGCTTCCCCGCGACACTGACAAGCGGCTTCGGACGGCTCCACGTTTGTGGGCGAAGCCGGGTGCCGAGGCCGCCGACGGGGATGATGATATTCATCCGCGATCAACCTTCCTCACCATGGTAGAGCGTCAGCCTGACAGGCAGCATCGTGCTGCCGACGACCGACAGTGAAGTGTAACCGAGCAGGGGCAGCGAGATGCGCAACGCCAAATTGCGCTGATCTTACGGTTGGGGGCAGCCGGGCAATCTTTCGAAACAGGAATCGCCAAACGTTCCCCTGTTTGAGCGCGAACGTCGGTGGTGGTTAGGGTTATGGTATTGCCTGAATGCAGTCGGCCACCCGAGATCACGTAACTAGGAGACGGGGAAGCTATGGCTCAAGCTCGAAGATTCGCGCAGGTGGACGTCTTTTCACGGACGCCGTATCTCGGCAATCCGGTCGCGGTGGTACTGGACGCGGATGGGCTCGACGAGGAAGCGATGCAGCGTGTCGCACGCTGGACGAACCTGTCGGAAACAACGTTCGTTTTGCCGCCGACTCACCCGACCGCCGACTATCGCCTGCGGATCTTTACGCCCGGCGGCGAGCTACCGTTCGCCGGTCATCCGACGCTCGGTTCGGCGCACGCCTGGCTGGAGAGTGGCGGAGTGCCGCGCGATCCGGCGTTAATTGTGCAGGAGGTTGAGGCGGGACTGATCGAGATTCGGCGCGACGATGACAGATTCGCGTTCGCTGCACCGCCGACCATTCGCTCCGGCGACCTTGACGAAGACTACCTGACGCAGATCGCGTCGGCACTTGGCCTTGAGCGGGGTCAGATTCTGGCGCATCAGTGGATCGACAATGGGCCGGGTTGGGCCGTTTGTCGGCTGGCGACCTCGGAGGAAGTCCTCAGACTCAATCCCGATCTGTCACAGATTCCGGAGGCCATGATCGGTGTAATTGGCGCGTACCCGGACGGCTCGGAGCACGCGTTCGAGATGCGCACATTCGCTCCGGCGCTCGGCGTTTCAGAGGACCCCGTTTGCGGTTCGATGAACGCTTCAGTCGGCCAATGGCTGTTCCGCACTGGCGCGGTAACCGACGGGTACCGGGTGTCTCAGGGTTCACGACTCGGTCGCGCAGGAGACATCACGATTACGTCAGATGAACACGGGATGATCTGGGTTGGTGGCGTGACAACGACGCTGTTTCGGGGCGAAGCAATCATCTGATTCACGC
>JAMLIA010000091.1 GCA_023954495.1 Thermomicrobiales bacterium
ATCGGCGAAGGCTGGACCTGCACCGTGACCGATGGCACTGGTGTCGTCGTCCCGAAGGCGACTGACTCCACACATCCCGGCACGGCCAGTGTGAACTACACCTGCACCTGGACCGGCACCGGTTCGCCGTCCTACACGGGCACGAACACGGCGACGATCACCTGGGATGCAGCAGCAGCGCACACGACCAACAACAGTGCGACCGCCACGGCGGGCTTCACCCTGACGTCGCGGGCGCGACCAACAAGACCATCAACGTGACCGACCCGCTGGCACCGAGTGGCACGTTCACCACGGTGACAGCGACTGATCCGCCAACCGCACCGACGACTAAGGTGTTCACCTACGCGCACGAGTTCACCGGTAATACGGCGGGCACCTGCACGACGCACGACAACACGGCCACGATCACTGAGACCGGCCAGTCCGACACGCAGCAGGTGAAGGTCTGCGTCGGTGCCGACATGACGGTGTCCAAGACTGCGGCTCCGGCATACCACCGGACCGTTACCTGGGCCATCAACAAGAACGCCGACCAGACACGTGTTGAGATCGCTGACGACGAGTCGGCAAGCATCGAGTACACGGTTGACGTGACCAAGACGGTCACTCAGAGTGCCTGGGTCGTCAACGGCTCAATCACTGTGACGAACCCGAACGACTGGCAGGCCGTGACGGTCGACATCACTGATGCGATCGACAACGGCGGCTCCTGCACCGTGACTGACGGCACCAGTGTCGTCGTCCCGGCGAGCCAGTCTGTCACGAAGTCCTACCAGTGCACCTTCACCAGCAACCCGGGCAGTGGCACGAACACTGGCACGGCGACCTGGAACAGTGCAACGGCGCACACGCCAACCGGCACCGCGTCGGGCGGGGCAAGCTACGACTTCGCCACGGCCACGACGACGACCGATGGCTACGACACCATCACCGTCGGTGATCCGGCCGCCGATCCGAGCTCCAAGAGTTTCTCGGCTACCGGGCAGTGGGTCTACACCGTCGTCTACGACGGCGTTGCCGGGGTCTGCACGACCTACGACAACACCGCGACAATCTCGCAGACTTCGCAAACTGCTAGTGAGTCGGTTGTCGTCTGCGTCGGTGCAAACCTGAGCGCAGCGAAGACGGCGAACGCGTCGTTCGACCGCGAATACCTCTGGGACATCACGAAGGACGTCGATACCGCCAGCCAGAACGTTCCGGCTGGTACCGACGCGACCTTCAACTACACGGTGACGGCATCGCAGACCGGCGTGGCCGATAGCGGCTACACCGTCTCCGGCACCGTCACGGTCAGCAACCCGAACGAGTGGCAGAGTGTGGCCGTCAGCGTGGCCGATGCCATTGGCACCGGCTGGAGCTGCACGTTCCCGAACGGCGCAACCGGCACCGTCCCGGCCGCCAGCTCTGGCACCGCCGGTACGCTCGACTTCGCCTACACCTGCACATGGTCTGGCGAGGAAGCCCCGAATCTGTCCGGCACCAACAGTGCAACCGTGACTTGGAATGCTGATACCTACAGCACCTCCAGCGGCTCGGCCCCGGCGAGCGCCAACTTCACGATGGCTATCGCCGGCACGACCAACAAGACCGTGACCATCGTCGACGACAAGACCGATCCGGTGAACCCGGTGACCCTGGGCACCCTGGTCGGCTCGGACACGTCCACGATGACCACGCAGACCTGGAACTACGCGATTGATCTGGCCGGTGTCGCTGGTGTCTGCACCACCTACACCAACACGGCCGGTATCAAGGTTGGCGAGACGACGATCGACTCGACCGGCAAGACGGTTACCGTCTGCGGCGCTGTCGACCTTACCGTCAGCAAGACAGCCAACCCCGCGTTCGTCCGGACCTACACCTGGGACATCAACAAGGTTGTGGATCCGGCCGATCTCGACCTGTTCGCAGGCGAGAGCGCCGATCCGACCTACACCGTCAGCGTGGACAAGACCACGACTGACAGTGCCTGGGTCGTGACCGGCACGATCACCGTCACGAACCCGAACCAGTTCCAGGCAGTGACCGTTGCGGTGACCGACGCGATCAACAACGGTGGCGTCTGCACCGTCCCGAATGCCGACAGCGTGGTCGTCCCGGCAGCGACGGCAGCAGCAGCGGGCAGCGTCTCGCTGGCCTACACCTGCACCTTCGCGGCCGCCCCGAACCCGGTCAGCGGCACGAACACCGCGACGGCGACGTGGAATGCCCAGACGCTCGGCTCGGCCAACGGCACGGCCAGCGGCACGGCAACAGCAGACTTCAAAAACGCGGCGATCACCGAAGTTGGCCACAACGCGGTGAACGTCGACGACACGAACGGCGAGACGTGGGGCCCGGTGTCGGATGACGACTCCTGGACCTACACGGACCAGCTGGTCTGCTCGAGTGACCCGGCCGACTACGTCAACGGCCACTACAGCTACACGCACCAGAACACGGCTGAGATCACCGAGACCGGTGACTCTGACACCGCCTCGGTAGCGGTCGACTGCTACGCACCTGTCGTTGGTGCGGCCGGTACAGCCGACTACACCCGCACGTGGGATTGGGACGTCAACAAGACGGCCGATACCACGACGCTGGTGCTGCCGTTCTGGCAGCAAGGCACGATCAACTATCAGGTCACCGTTACCGGCACGCCGGAGGATGGCGACCTGACGATCAACGGCACGATCTCGGTCAATAACCCGAACCCGAACGCGGCGATGACGGTTCAGCTCGCCGGAAATGTCAACGGTGTTGCAGCAGCGTTCACCTCCAGTGACAGCTGCACCATCACCAACGGCTCGGTGACGGTCCCGGCCGGCGGCACGGCAACGTGCGGCTTCACGGCACCGCTGGGAGACAACTTCCCGCAGGCGGGCACGGCGACTGTGTCGACAACCGTGACCATCGGCGGCGTGCCGTTCGCTCACGCGCTGGATGTCACGGTCGGCGCTCCGTCGAGCATCGTCGACGATGAAGTCACGGTGAACGACTCGCTGCTCGGATATCTCGGCACCGTCTCGGCCGGCGCTGATGCTTCAGCCGCCAGCCAGACCTGGAACTATCCGCTGACGGTCGGGCCGTTCCCGGCCGGTACGAACCAGGTCATCGACAATGTCGCGACCTACGTGACGAACGACACCGGCACAAACGGCTCTGACGACTGGAGCGTGAACGTCAACGTTCCGCTGCTGGCAGTCTGCGACTGCACGCAGAATCTGAGCTACTGGGTCAACATGGCCGACAAGGGTGGTCGCCGCGGGTATGACTCGACCTGGGAACTGGTGGGCCCACAGGCCGCCAACACCAAGTTCTTCCAGAGCCCGTACTCGTTCCGATCAATCCTGGTCATGATGCCGCGTGGCAACGACGTCACCTACTACGGTCTGGCCCAGCAGTACATCGTCGCTGAGCTGAACCTGCTCCGTGGTGCCTCGGCACCGCAGGAAGTCGTGGACGCGATGTACGCCGCGAAGGTTCTCTTCGAGACCTACACGCCGGCACAGGTCGCATCGATGAATAGCAGCCAGAAGGCGCAGTTCACGGCGCTGGCCAACACGCTGTCACGCTTCAACAACTGCTATATCGGTCCGGGTCGCTGCCGCTAGCAGCGCAACCGAGCGGGCGGTGAGCGATCACCGCCCGTGACAACCCGAAGCCCCCGCACCCAACCAGGGCGCGGGGGTTCTCTTTTGTCCATCCAGACTTTCTCGACATTTCGGTTGAGGAAGTGTGACAATTCTCATAGCAGGAAGCAGCGCCACACGGAACGATTAGGTCTGGAGTGATCGTTTGCTTCCAGAAAGAAGGATTGCGATATGGCGACCGTGAGAGCCGATGCGACCGTGACCGAGGAGATCCGGACCGAGAAGATTCGCGTTCTGGTTGAGCGCTATCCGCAGCTGATGGAGCCGCTGGCGCAGTACGGTTTCGACCTGTGCTGCGGTGGTGAGCATCCCATCGCCGAGGCTGCCCGTCTGCACGGTATCGACGCCGAGGAGATCTTTACGACGGTCTTCAACGCGCTCGATCTGACCATGCCGACCGCGTAGTCGATGTTTCCACGGCTCGTCCCACTCGGAGCGCTGTTCTCGGCGCTGGCCCTGACCGTTGCGGCCGGTTGCACAGCGTTCGTTCCAGATCATCCGCAGCTCTGGAGCGCGCTGGTTGCGTTGGTCGTGCTGGGTGCCATCACGCCGATGATCCTGGCGGTCAACGTCCGGATCGTGCCGGTCTTCAGCCGTCGCACCTGGCAGCAGCCACGAGTCATGGCTGCCTCGATCGTGCTGGCGGTGCTGGGTGGCTGGACGACGTTCCTGGGGCGAGCCGTGCCCAACGGCAGGCTGGAGACGCTCGGCGCAACGCTGGCGCTCGTCTCTGGCCTCTGCTTCATGATCTCGATCATGCGGCTGTTCCGCTCCGAACCGGTGACGCAGGTTGGGCCGCCATTGCCCTTCCCGGAGCAGGTCCAGCTCGACAAGGTCGGCATCAGCTTCACCCGTCAGGCGGGTATGTACCTCATCCTCGGCCTGATCGTCGGGCTGCTGCTGCGCTTCTGGACGCCGAGTCGTGGCCGCTGGGACCTGGTCTGGGCGCACGCGATGCTACTGGGCTGGTTTCTCAACATGGCCTCGGGCGTCTGCTACCACACGCTCTCGCGCTGGACTGGTCTGCGCTGGCGCTCGGCGCGCATGATCCAGGTGCACCTGCGAGTCGCGACGCTGGCTCTGCCGCTGATGATCGTCGCCCTGGCGATCAACCACCGCTGGCTGTTCGCGCTCGGCGGCGTGTCGCAGGCGGCGATGCTGGTGCTGTTCGTCGTCAACATCCTGCCGATGATCGTCGGCCTGCCGCTGGTCTCGCGCGTCGGGGTGACGGCGGCCTGCGTCGCGCTGACGAGCGGCGTGCTGCTGGGCGGCTGGTTCGCGCTCGACCCGGTTGCCGGCTACCGCCTGCGGACCGCCCACGCTTCGATCAACCTGTTCGGCTTCGCTGGCCTGCTGATCGCCGGTGTTGGCTACTACCTGCTGCCACGCTTTGCCGGCCGACCGCTACGCTGGCCGCGCCTCGCGCTGGGGCAGGTCATCCTGCAGATCGTCGGTGTCGTGACGCTGGCCTTCGGCTGGTACTGGCGACAATATGGTCACGATGGCGGTACCATGCTCATCATGATCGGTGGACTGACAACGATGGCTGCGCTGATGCTGTTCGCGACGATCCTCGCCGCTACCTTCCGTAAGCGGGTGCGAGCGACGATCTCGAACGTGTCGCTCTCGCCATCACCCAAAACTGCTCGCTAGCCTGTGGATCGCGTCAGCATCCTCTACACGCGCGCTGCGCTGCTCTGGCTCGTGGCAGGTGTCATCCTGGGCTCGCTGATGCTCTCTGATGATCTGGTGCCCGGCAGCTGGCGGCTCTGGTTCGCCCCGACCCACGGCCACATGCTGTTCGTCGGCTGGTTCCTGCAGTTCGCCATCGGCGTCGGCTACTGGCTGCTGCCGCGCAAACGCAACACCGACCTGCCCTACGGCTATAACGAACGTCTCGCGATGGTTGGCATGGTCCTGCTCAACCTCGGGCTGCTCACCCGCGTCGTCGCCGAACCACTCGGTCGCGCCGGACACACCGGCAGCCTGCAGGACGCCGGCGAGGTGATCTCCTCGCTGCTCCAGCTCGCCGCCGTCCTCATCATCGCCACCCAGATCTGGCAACGCCTCATTCCCCGCCCCGCCAAGCTCGTCCGCGACGGCAAGCCGGTGCGCGGGCAGGGGGCGGAGAAGGAGTAGGGCGCGGCGCGGGCGAGCCACGGATGTGGTGGGGTGCCGGTCTGGCGGGTTGGGTGGCAAAACGGGCGTATTGCATACGCCCGGCCGGACCCCACGACATCAAAGCATCCCCAGCCACCGCGTTGACTACATCACCCTGCCGCTTTTGATTCTGGCCTGCCTAACGGGTGGGAGATTTCTCACTGCGGTTCGAAATGACAGGATACGAGAGTGGCTGTCGGGCCGAACTGCTCGCCATTGCTGGCAATGACGGCCGATCGGATTGGCAACTTCCCTCTTGTTCTGTCATTTCGAACCGCAGTGAGAAATCTCCCACCCGCCGGAGCCAGTCAAACGCGGGACAGCGGCGCTCAAAGCAACACCCGCCCTACTTCCGTCGGTCGCGCAGTGTGCGTTTGAGACCGCCGCCGCCGCGACGACCGGGGCGGGTCTTGTGGCTGCCGGTGCGGCGCGCGCCGACGGATGACTGACGCTTGGCGCGCGGGCGCATGGCGCGGCGCATGACACCGAGCTCGCGACGCACGAGCGCCGAGATGTCGTCGGGCGTCAGGTCCGGCGCGCTGCGCGCCAGCCGGTTGGCGATCCCGCCGATCGTTTTGGCGTCGAACGGCGCGTTCAGCGAACCGAGGGCCAGCGCCACACGGAGCAGCAGGATATCGGTCGCGCGGGGACCGGCGACGCCACGGGCTGCGCCGATCAGGTCGCGCTGACCCGCTGGACTGCCATCCAGCCCCTTCAGCGTCATCGTCGCGCCGAGCGCCCGCCACTCCTCGGCGTGGCGTTGCTGGCGCTGCGAGCGGTCGCCGCGCGTCGCCCCGGCGAGCTCGGCAACGGCAGCGGCGTCGATGTCCATACCGGCGTTCTGCAAATGCGCGATGGCAGTGTCGATCTCACGCGGGTTGACGCGGTACCCGGCGGCAGTACGCACCGCCGCGACGAACTCCGCCGCCGGCATGACGATGCCGGCGTTCAGCAGCGAGATGCTGATGCGCTCGAGGATCGCCTCGCGAGAGGCCGACGTGGCGGGCTGGCTCTGGTCGGATTCGGCAGCGGCTGTCTCTGCGGCTGCTTCCTCCGGTGGGGTGGTCGGCTCCTCAGCGTCTGTCATCAGATGATCCCGTCGTTACGCAACTGGTCGATGGTGCTCTGGTCGTATCCGAGGCGCTCGTGCAGCACCTCGTCGGTGTGCTGGCCGAGCGTCGGCGGTGCCAGCCGGACGGTTGGCGGCGTCTCCGACATGGCGAAAGGGATACCAGCCATCTTCAGCAGTCCGGCAGTCGGGTGCTCGATCTCAACCAGCATGTCGCGCGCCAGCGTCTGCGGATGCTGGAAGACCTGCTCGATCGTATTGATCTTGCCGCTGGGGATGTTGGCCGCATCGCAGGCTGCGATCCAGTGGTCAGCGTCCTCGGTCACCAGCAGCTCCTGCAGGATGCCGATGATCTCCTCGCGGTTGGCGACGCGCGCTGCGTTGGTCGCGTAGCGCTCGTCCTGCGCCAGCTCGGGTCGCTCGACGATCGCGCAGAGTGCCTGGAACTGGCGGTCGTTGCCGACGCCGAGGATCATGTGCTGATCGCGGGCGCGGAACGTCTGGTAGGGGACGATGTTGGCGTGGGCGTTGCCGTAGCGCTTGGGCGGATTGCCGGAGACGAGATAGTTCTGCCCGACATTGACCAACCAGGCGATCGCGGAAGTGAACAGCGTCGCATCGACGCGCTGGCCGACGCCGCTCGTCTCGCGTGTGTGCAGCGCCGAGAGGATACCGATCGTCGCAAACAGGCCGGCGGTGACATCAACGACGGCAACGCCAACCTTCATCGGCTCGCCGTCTGGCTCACCGGTGATGGCCATGATGCCCGCCTCGCCCTGCGCGATGAAGTCGTAGCCCGGCTTGTTGGCCATCGGGCCGGTCGGGCCGTAGCCGCTGACGTTGGCCCAGATCAGGCCAGGGTTGTCGGCGCGCAGGTCGTCGAAGCCGAGGCCGAGCCGCTCGAACGTGCCGTGCTTGAAGTTCTCAACGATGATGTCGCTCTCGCGCGCCAGATCGCGAATGATCTGCTTGCCCCGCTCGGACTTGATGTCGACGGTGATGCTGCGCTTGTTGCGATTGACCGTCAGATAGTAGCCGGCCTCGCCACCGGCCCAGGGCGGGCCCCAGGCGCGCGTGTCGTCACCCTTGCCCGGCTGCTCGACCTTGATAACATCTGCGCCGAGGTCGCCGAGGGTCATCGTGCAATACGGCCCGGCGAGCACTCGCGAAAGATCCAGCACCCGGATACCGTCGAGCGGTCCGTTGCTCTCCGTCATCGTTCACTTCCTACGTTTCGTGATTGAATCGATCCGCGACCAGCCCCTCTCGGCGTGGCGTATGGCTAGCGTATCACGGAAGCCTGGAGCACGAACGTCCATGCCCCACGCCGAATTGATGCAGGCAATTGCCGAAACCGACAGCACGTTTCGCCTCGTTGATGGCGACTGGATCGGCAAGTGTCTGATCTGCAACGGACCGCTGCGCTTCGATGCGCACACCGGCATCGGCGCGACGGTCGAGCACATCGTGCCGCGTCGCGGAGGGGGCACCAACGACTTGCTCAACCTTGGTTTGGCGCACCCGGCTTGTAACTTTGAGAAGGGTGTCCACTGGGATGAGCCGAAGCGTCGACGGGGCAGGATGAAGGAGTACGAGTCGCTAGTCACCCGGCTGCTGACGACGCGGCGGGCACGCTGGCGCGAGCCAGGTCAGGCGACGACCAGCCGCACCGATTGATAGCCGGTCATGCCGTCAGGATGTGGATCGGCTTCGGCCTCGATCTGCACCTGCCCCGCGCCGTCGACGGCGCGAACCGTCACCCGATGCTCGCCGCCGGTCGCTGCCCAGTCATAGCGCCAGCGCTGCCAGACGAACACCGGCTCGTATGGCTCAACAGCAGCGGCCAGCCATTCACCGTCGTCGATACGCACTTCCACGCGCTCGATACCGCGCGATCCGGCGAAGGCGATGCCGCCCAGCGCGACGTTGCCGTCCGCGTCTGGCTGCACAGTGCCGCGCGGCGTCTCGATGGTCGAGATGACCTGGATCGTCGCGTCGTCGGTCCAGCCGCGCTCCTGCCAGTAGCCCTCGTAGTCGTGATCGACCAGCTCGATGCGCTCCAGCCACTTCACGTTCTTCTCGCCGTACAGGTTCGGGACATACAGGCGGCAGGGGAAGCCGTGGCTGCGCGGCAGCGTCGTGCCGTTCATGCCGTAGACCAGCAGCGTCGTTGGCTCCAGCGCCTTGGCTAGCGGGATCGAGTCGGAGTAGCCTCCCGCGCCATTGCAGACGAGATCCACGACGCCATCCTGGATACCGGCGCGCTGTAGCACATCGCGGAGCGGCACGCCGGTCCAGCGGGTTGTCGAGATCAGGCCGCTGTCCCAGGTGAAGGAGATGCACATCAGCGTGCCGTCCTGTTCGACGGCCGGAAGAGACAGCAAGTCCTGCCAGCCGAGAACGACCTCGCGCTCGACGAGGCCGCCGATCGTCAGCGACCAGCCGTCTTCGGCGATGTTCGGGTCGCGCGTTGAGATGTCGACCAGATAGAAGTTGTCGTTTGGCGTGTAGCGTGGCGGCATGCCCTCCGGCGCTGGGAAGTCGCCACTGTCGGGGATGATTTCGGCGGCTGGTGTTGCGTTCGCTGCTGCGTCCGGCAT
Organism: Thermomicrobiales bacterium; assembly: GCA_023954495.1. NCBI lineage: Bacteria > Pseudomonadati > Thermomicrobiota > Thermomicrobia > Thermomicrobiales > Thermomicrobiales bacterium. Next base: position 9,471 of record JAMLIA010000091.1, read on the forward strand.
CTGCACGTTTGTGAGGGCCTGCCCGGCGGCAGTCGGCGCATCCGGCCGCAGGATCGCGCCGGTGATGCGGCCGACCGCGATACCGCCGATGCCCAGCCCGAACGCGACCAGCGCTGCTTGTCGCAGAAGCTGCCGCCGACCGGAGTTGCCCGGCTGGTAGAGCCAGTCCTCCCGCGCCGCCAGATGCTGCTCGGAGCGCAACATGTCGAGCGTGTCGAGCAGGCGATACAGCAACACGCCGCAGAGCCCGGCAGTCAGCCCGAACGCGACAATGAGCCAGAGCAGGCGACCGAGGCTGTCCGCGTCTCCCGCCCAGCGTGCCAGCGCGAGCGCGGCGAGGAGCGAGCCTCCGGCAGCGATCGCGCAGGCGAGACGTCGGCGGCTGCCGCAGGCGAGCGCGACCACTGGCCACGCCGCGATCCAGATGAGGACGCCGAACGCCAGCAGGAGACGTTGGGCGAGGTGGCCGAATGTTTCAATAGCCCAGGTCGCCGCATCACCCGGCGATAAGCGAATCAGCAGGTCTGCCAGATCGAAAGGCGGGTAGGTCGTCAGGTTGGCCTGATACAGACCGGCCCAGAGTCCGATGACGGCGACACCGGCCGCCGTCGCCAGCACGATCGTCGTTCGGCGATCACGAGTGGAATGTATGTTGTCGGCCATGCCGGGCCTCATTCATGCGCGGCCAGCGCCGCAGGGTGGCTACGGCGCGGTCGCATTGATGTTCTGCAGGACGTTGATCGCCCATTCGAGCTGGAAGTCGTTCAGGTCGCTCGGCGGTGGTCCGGAATTGGTGACCGGTACGAACGGGAACTGCCCGTCGCGCAGGCCAACGATCACGTCCGGGCGTATCCCGTGGTCGCGGATCATGCGTCCGTCTGGCGTCAGCCACAGCTCAGTGCCGAGCAGCACTCGTCCGCCGTTATCCAGATTGAACGAACTGAGGACGGTGCCGGTGCCGAAGGTCCGCTCGCCGATGATCGTCGCGTTCGGTGTGTTGGCCTGGATTGCGCCGGAGACGATCTCCGAGGACGATGCCGCGCCTTCATTGACCAGCACGATCAGCGGTAGATCGCCGATGTTTTGCGCCTGTGCTTCGGCGGTGTGCTCTTCCTGGCTGCCGTCGCGGAACTGACTGATGAAGATGGTCGATCCTTCCGGCACGAAGGTCGATGCAACCTTGATCGCTTCATTGACATAGCCGCCGGGGTTGTTGCGCAGGTCGAGGACCACACGCTCAGCACCCTGCTCCTTCGCCTCGCCAAGCGCCTGGATGACATCGTCACCGGCACCGGACGTGAACTGCGACAGGCGAATGAGCGCGATGTTGTTGTCCAGCATGACCCAGGAGACGGATGAGACCTCGATCTTCCGGCGCGTGAGTACCACCTTGACCGTGGCATCCTGCCCGGCGCGACGGAACTCCAGCGAGACGTCGGTGCCCTCCGGGCCACGAATGATCTTCACGACGTCATCGACGGACTGGCTGGTGACATCCTGCCCATCGACCGACACGAGAATGTCGCCGGGCCGGATGCCGGCTTCCATTGCCGGTGAGCCGTCGATCGGCGCAACCACGACGATGCCCTCGTCACGCTGCTCGACCTGAATGCCGACGCCGACATATTCACCCGAGAGTGACTCGGATTGCGCCTGGCTCTCTTCTGCAGTCAGGTAGCGGGTGTGGCCCTCGTCGTGCAGGGTCTCCAGCATCGCCTGAATCGCGGCGCTGGTCATCTGATCGTTGTTGATCGCTTCCTGATCGACGAACTGATCCTGGATGAGATCCCAGACCTGATTGATCGTGTCCGGACCGTTGGTGCTGCTCTCCGCTGCGCTCGCGCCGCCGTTTGGCGGGTTGACGACGAAGCGCTGGAACAGCATGCCGCCGGCAAAGACGAACAGCAGCAGACTGAGCGCGACGAATGACACGACCGCCTTGACCGCGCCGCTCGAACCACTACGTTGCGGCGGCGATGGTGGGGCAGACCGCGGAGCTGGTGGCAGCGCAGGCTGGTCTCCGGGTTGCGGCGCGTCTGGATAGTCAGATGTATTCATTCTCGGTGTCGTCTCTGCTCGGTTCGGGTCCGTCGCGGGCGCGTGCCGGACATCGGCAAGGGTGCTGATTGGCAAGTATACGGACGATAGAAGCGCTGCCTCAGTCTGCCGGAAGATTTCAGCCAGATTTCAGGTTCGGGTCATACGTGGTTCAGCAACGGGGTTCATAGTAACTACAGCGTTCGAAAAACGCTGACAACCAACCACCCCCTACCCCCACACGTCGGTCCCGCGTGTAATCGGGATCGGACCCCAGAGAGCCCGCCAGATGCGCACCTGGCGGGCTCTCCCCCTTTTCTCCCGCAGACACATTGCACAGCGTCCGAACCGAGAGTACGGTGTGAGCGAAATTCGTGACAGGTATCGGAGGATCAGGTGCCGTTCTACACGCGAGGCGGAGACAAGGGCTATACCGATCTGCTGGGCGGCCGCGTGCCGAAATTCGCCGAGCGACCGAAGACATTCGGCACGATCGACGAAGCAACGTCAGTCATCGGGCTGGCGCGCGCGATGGCGAGCTCCGACCGCACACGCAGCATCCTGATCGACGTGCAGCGTGACCTCTACCTGATGATGGCCGAGCTCGCGTTCACCCCCGAGATGACCCAGCAGCGCTATCACATCACTGCCGACCACGTGACCCGCGTCGAGGCCGAGACGGACGCACTGGAGGCCGACGTGCCACTGCCGCCGCACTTCATCCTGCCCGGCGACACGCAGAGCGGCGCGATCCTCGATGTCGCCCGCACCGTCGTCCGTCGCGCCGAACGCCTGGCTGTGCGCCTTGCCCACGAGGGCGACATCGACAACGACCACCTGCTGGCCTACCTCAACCGCCTGTCGTCGCTGCTCTTCATCCTGGCGCGCTTCGAGGACCACTGCGCCGGAGTCATCCCGACACCCGCCAAGGCGGAGCGTGGGTAACAGGG
>JAMLIA010000092.1 GCA_023954495.1 Thermomicrobiales bacterium
CAGCGATCGCCTCAGCGATTTCCTTCTCGCCGCTCGCTCCCGGAACGAGGCTCGGGTTGATGGATGGAATGCGAACCAGTTCCGCCGTGGCGTCGATCAGTGCCTGGCGATCAATCTCAATCACGTCATGCTCCCCATTAGACAGTCGTTCAGTATCGAGAGGATCAGACCGAGCAGCGCAAACGTCAAGCCCGATGGTCGAGAAATGGGACGACGGCGCGGTAATGTTCGACCAGCTCATCAAAGGTCATGCGGTTCAGCCCGGACGGCGACGGCAGGACGAGATCGACGGTGCCGGCAACGACCGGCTCCGGCTGGATGCCCCACGTCGGCCGCGACGACCCGCGCAACCAGCGGTAAACGCCAATGCCGGTATAGGCCATCGCCGCCGGTCGGTAGCGCTCGATCTTCTCGCGCAGCAGCGTCGCGCCCTCGCGGATCTCGTCGCGGGTCAGCTCATCCGCCCGCCGTGTCGGGCGCGCGACGATGTTGGTGAAGCCGATGCCCATTGCCAGCAGTTTGGTGTCTTCCTCCGGCAGATAACGCCGCTCGGTAATGCCGGCGGCCTCCAGTACGCGCCAGAAGCGGTTGCCGGGGAAGGCGTAATGATTGCCGGTCTGGCTGGAGGTGAGTGATGGATTGTATCCGCAGAAGACGACGCTGAGTCCCGGCGCGAGCAGGTCGGAAATGCTGGGTGCGTCCGTCACAGGCGCGAGTCGTCAGCGGCCAATCGCGCAACGCGCTCGCCCGTTGTCGGGTGCGTGTCGATCAGTCGACTCAGCCGCTCCGGCCCGAACGGGTGGATGACCATCAGGCTGCAGAGCGCAGGATTCACTGGCGCAGGCACGCGTCCGGCCAGCGCGCCGATCTTGCGCAGAGCGGCGATCAGCGGCTCACGGTCGCCGATCAGGCGGGCCGCTTCGGCGTCGGCGTGGAACTCGTCGCTGCGCTCGGAGCTAACGCGAATGAGCAGTGCCGTGAACGGCATGGCGACAAACGCGATCGCATCGCGGATCGGCCGCAGATGCCGCCCGCCCCAGGCTCGTGGAATGCGGCGTCGGAACGCGCGGTCGTAGAGCAGGTCGGATCCGCTGGCGGCGGCGATGCAGCCGGGCAGCGACCCGAGCATCGCCGCGATCGTCACGCCGGTGCGGTCGCGACGTTCGAGGTGCGCGATTTCGTGGGCCAGCACGGCGGTGAGCTGGTCGTGCGGCAGGAACTCAAGGAGTCCGCTGGTCACGCCGATGATCCCGCCTCCCGGTGTTGCCGCCGCAAACGCGTTCGGTGTGCGGATCTGCGAAATCGCGACGACAGGACGCGGCACGCCGGCCGATTCCGCCAGCGTGTGAACGATGCTGAGCAGCTTGGCATGCTCCTCCGGGTCGGCGATCTTTGCCCGCATCATCCGCAGCAGCAGCGGTCGTGCCATCGCGAACGCCAGCGCTTGCAGGCCGAGGCCGATCCCGATGGCGATGAGCACGCCCTCCCAACCCGCCAGCAATGCGCCAACGAGCACAAAGGGAATGAGGATCGTCGCCGAAACGCTGACAAGGTGTCGTACGGTCTGTCGCTCGAACGCATTCATATGAGTACCTCGTACTCCGGCAGTGGGTCGCCCAGCAACGGTCGCGCCCAGGCGCGGAATTCGTCTGTAACGTTGTGGCCGGTTGGATCGATCATGGAATCCGGCATGCGTCGCTCGATGGTTGCGATGCGGTCGAGTGGCGCGACGCCGTAATCAACAGTGTATGGATGTGTGCTCGTCCGGCAGATGGTGACCATCACGCCGGATGCGCCGCCGATAGCGTGCTGGACGGCTTCTCGCCCAACTTGCTCGGCTTCGTCGAGATCGGTTGATGACGCGGACGCCATCGCCATCCGTGCGATGGTGCCCGGCTTGTCGTAGCGCGCCTGGATGCCGAGTCGGCTGCTGAGCTCGCGGCTCAGCGTGCTGCCGACACCGCGGTAGTAGGCGTGTCCGAACGCGTCGGTCCACTCCGGCGTCGTGCCGCCAACCGGCGTGCCGTCTGCCCAGCGCATCGTCTCCGGTGTTACCAGCACGGCGTAGCCGTCGCGCTCGATCGTCGTCGCGATCATCGTCGTCAGCGTGTCGATGCCGTCGATCGGTCGCTCCGGCAGGCAGAGGATCGGCTGCGGCAGATCGCCGAAGGCCAGTCCGGCGCTGGCTGCCAGCCAGCCGGCATTGCGGCCCATGACTTCGATGATCTTGACCGGATAGATCTGGCGCATTGCACGTGTGTCGAACGCCGCATCGCGCACGGAGAGTGCGGTGTAGCGCGCGACCGACCCATAGCCCGGGCAGTGGTCGGTTTCAGGCAGATCGTTGTCGATGGTCTTCGGGATGGTGACGACCTGCAGCGCCTGTCCGCGCTTAGCAGCGGCGGCGTGCAGGCGCAGCGCCGTCTCGGCGGTGTCATTCCCACCAATCGGCAGGAATGCCGTGACGCTTAGTTCCGCGAACCGATCGAGGATCGCTGGGATCTCGGCATCAGTTGGACGATGACGGCTCGTTCCGAGCGCCGCCGACGGCGTCAACCGCAAGCGATCAAGCTGCTCGGCCGACATACGCGACAGGTCGACGAACGCGTCATTCAACACACCCTCGATACCGCACACGGCACCAAGGATCGTGCTGTATGTCTCACTCTGCTGCGCGGCGGCGATGATGCCGACCAGGCTGGCATTCATGACAACGGTTGGGCCGCCGGATTGGGCGACCAGCAAAGTCCCGGCTGGGATGGTTCTGCCCCCCACCTTGCAGTTGCACACGACACCCCACTGTCCGTGTGCATGCTTCGATTCTAGGCAGTGGGCAGACGCTGACGCAACCACAAAGCCATCACATTTTTGAGATGTGATGGCTCTGCCGTCGTGCCGGTTCGCGTCAGTCGGAGTTGCTGGAAGCGTGCGTCACGACTTCCGCGTCGGCTGTAATGAGCGGCTTCTCGCCCTGCCCCAGCGCACGCCCGTAGAGCAGCAAGCTTGGCAGCAGTGCGACAGTCGCAGCGCTGAGTGCTGCCCGGAGCGAGAACACCGAGCCGATCGCTCCGATGCCGGGTCCACCGGCGATCTGCCCGAGCGCATCCGCCTGCCCACTCATCGAGATCACTGTCGCGCGGACGCGCGGGTCGATGCTCTGATTGATCCAGGCTGAGGTCAATGGCGCATTGAGTCCGCGTAGCACGGTGGCCACAACGAACGCCACGGCAGCAAACGTAAAGTTTCCCGCCAGCGCGAAGGCACCCATTGCGATGACGAGCAGCGTGTCGATAAACAGCAGCGACCGGGTCACGGTCTTGTGGCTACTGGTGTCGATCCGCCGTCGTAGAACCTCGGCAAACACAATCTTCAACACCGCGGCACTGAAGGTCAGGATGCCGTACCAGACCACCGATTGCAGTCCGCCGAACGTGGGGAGCGTGAACGAGTCCAGCAGGTGCGCGGGCGACAAACGATCGAACCCCTCGCTTGCCATGCCGAAGAAGAACGTGATGGCGAAGATCGTCAGCAGCAGTGGCCGCCGACGAGTCAGCCGCGCGCCGTCGAGGAACGTCTCGCGCATGTGGCCCCACGAGCTGCGGTCCTCACGAGGCGTCGGCTGGAATCCATGCTCCGTCATGACCGCGATCAGGAAGCCCGCCAGTCCGAGCATCAGGAACCCGGCGATGATGATCGGCAGATTCAGATAGAACGTCGCCAGGCCGACACCGATCGGTGTCGCGATCAGCGTGCCGATCTGGCTGGCCTGCGAGCCGCGCAAGAACGCGGGCCCGGCTCGGCGCTCGCCGATCTCATCAACAATCCAGGCTTCCTGCGCCCCACTGAGGAACGTGTAGCCGATCCCCATGATGACGTTGCCGAGCAGGATGATCAGGAACGATGGTACGGCCACGACCAGCAACCCCGCGCCGAGCAGGCCCATCCCGATGATGACCGACAGGCGGCGGCTGTAGACATCCGCGACGATGCCGGTCGGGATTTCGAACAGGAAGCAAGTCGCTTCCAGCACGGTCCCAACCAGCACTAGTTGCAGCGGACTGAGCCCGACGCGCTCGACCTGAAAGACGAGGTTGACGCTGAACGCCAGCCAGAGAAAGAACGTGCTCGCAGCGCAGATCAGCAGGTACAGCCGATACGGATCGAGCCGTATGGTGCGGCCCACTATGAACCGACCTGCGCCGACCCAGCCGCCACCGCATCGTCGTTCATCCCGCCGACTTCAGTCTCTGGCTCGTCAGCCGGCTCGAACCGAACCAGCCACACCGATCCGTCGTCCGTCTCCGACCTCCAGCCGAGCGTTGCCCGCCAGCCGCGCCTCTGCAGGCACCTGGCAAGCTCACTTCCTTCGCGTGTAACCACGTGCGTGAGATCCCCGTTTTTCTCACCACCGATGGTTGTTTCAAGAACATTCATCATGCGCACCAATATTCTCTGTGCTCCCACATCCCCGGGAGCTTATCCACTTCGCTTCAGGCGTCCCGTTCGTTTGGCATAGCGTTCGAAGTAGCCAAAGACCGCCATACCGAGCGGGACGGTGATGAGTCCGATAATCAGGAGCGGCAACATCTTCGGCAGCAGGTCGATCGTCCCGGTGCCGTCGAGAATCGCGGCCCGCATGGCGTCCAGCACGTAGGTCGCCGGTGAGACGGTCGCCAGCGCCTGCATCCAGCCCGGCAGCACTTCGATCGGGTAATAGACACCCGAAACAAGCAGCAGGATGGACGAGATGATGAACGTCATCTGCTCGCCCTTCTCCGGGAAGAGGAGCGGCAGCACCGCGCCGATGATGCCGAACCCGATGAACGACAGGCTGCCGATCACGATCGTCAGCAGCGCACCGATCAGGTTCGCGCCGCGCAGGTTAATGTCGAAGAACATCGCCAGCACGCCGAGTAGCAGCGCCGAACGGATGATTCCGTAGATGATGGCGAAGATCGACTGCCCCACCATGTGGGTGAGCCGGTTGATCGGAGCCATCATCGTGTACTCGATCGTCCCCTCCCAGCGCTCCCAGGCGATCATCTCGGCCATGTTCATAAAGATCGAGTTCAGGTAACTCCAGACGAGCGTACCGATCGCCAGAAAGAGCAGGAGCTGCGTGCCGTCATCTCCCTGCGCCTTGCCGATGAACATGATCGACATCGACGAGGCAGCCGAGTAGATCAGGAATGCGATTTCCCAGCCCCAGTAGCGCTTGGTCAGATTCCAGTTGCGTTCAACGAAGGCGTAGGACGCCCGCGCCTCCCGCCCCAGCGTCGCGACCGGCGAGAGTGATCGCGCTTGCGACATTGTCGTTTCCTCTCTCAGGCCGCTTCAGCCGGATTGTCTTCGTGGTCGTCCGTCAGGTTCCGACCAGTCAGTGCGATAAACACATCTTCGAGCGTCGGGTTCGCCAGACCGTCGCGCTCGCGAACGATCTGCTTCAGCTCCTCGACAGTGCCAATGGCGATCAGCTGCCCCTCGTCCATAATCGCGATCCGATCGCAGAGCGCCTCGGCCTCGTCCATGTCGTGCGAGCAGATCACGATCGTCGCATCATGCCGGTCGCGTAGCTCGTGGACGAACTTCTGCACGTCCTTCTTCGAGCGCGGATCCAGCCCGGTCGTCGGCTCGTCCAGCAGCAGCAGGACCGGCGAGGTCAGGAACGCGCGGGCGATCGCGACCTTCTGCTGCATCCCGCGGGACATCTGCTCCAGCGGCGCATTGATCCGATCCGCCTTGATCTCCAGTCCGCCGAGGATCGTCGTGATCTCCTGTCGCAGGTCTTCGCCGGTGCGCCCGTACAGCCGCATGGCGTAGAGCAGGTTCTCCATCGGCGAGAGCTTCTTGAAGAACGACGCCTCAACCGACACGCGGTTGATCAGGCGCTTCACCTGCATCTCGTTGGCTTGCACGTCGTAGCCAAACACGGTGATCTCGCCCGAATCCGGGATCAGCAGCGTCGAGATCAGGCGGATCAGCGTCGACTTGCCGGAGCCGTTCGCGCCCAGGATCCCGAAGATCTCATTCCGGCGCACTTCCAGACTGATGTCGTCCAGCGCCCGCACGTCCTTTTGCGGCTCGACCGGCGTTCGGCGAAACGGCAGCGCACGCCGCTTCTTCTTGGAGAACACCTTCGACGCGTTGCGGATGACAACCGCCGGCCCGTGGTCGGCGATGGTCGGCAGCATCGAGCGGTCGACCGTGAGATTCATGCCGATGACGCCCTTTGTGTCTGGCGCTTGCGGATCGAGGATCTGTGGGGACATCAGCGTCTCCTCCCTGCTACATTCGCCGGCCGTGAGGACGGCACTGTCAACATCTCTGTCATCGTTCGGTCAATACAGTCGCGCCGGGTCTTACTGGTGTACATTCGATACGCTCCAATTCACCGAGTTTGGTTGGATGAGTGAGTTCAACATCTTCAGCTTCGTCGTCCGGCGCAGAGTCCCGATTCCGAGACAACAAAAAACCGCGGGCTCCGGACCATCTGTCAGGTCCGCCCGCGGTTAATGGGCTTCGGTTGCCTCAGCTACGCGAGGTCAACACTCCCATTCCGACGACAGACCTGGGCGCACTCCGCCCTTGAGCAGCGCGAAGCCACCCTTGAACGGCGCACGAAGGCGAACGATGGCGCTGAACGTGTTCATCGAACCCCCTCCGTTTCCGTTCGTCAGATCTGTCACAGTTACTTCCATCTTCATTGCAACATGTGCCAACCTGCGGCGGGCACGTCGACCATCATAGGGCGAGTGCCGCCTGATGTCAATAGTTTTTTCGCGGTGTTGAAGGTCAATGAAGACGTCAACGCAACATGGCGATCATCTCGGCGCGGCAGGTAGTCGCGTCCCCTGTTATCTTGAGTAGTTGATCGCAGCGAATCCTCCAGGCGAACGAGCCGGTGCCAATCCGTTCGTACGAATATGACCCGGCTTGTCCATCGCCGTGAGGCGATCTTTCCCGCGCCGGATGAAGGCGACTCCAACCCATCGCCGATCCCGTCGGCCCCCAACATCTTGCGGCCGATGGGGTGCGCGATGCGCGCGCATCCAACGGATACAGTGCGGTGCGTCGCTGCCCCTTCGCCCCAATGCCGTCGACAACGCATCGGCTTGTGAACACGCCATCGATTGGATGGGCATCTCCCGGCGATGATTACGTATGTACGGCCACGCGATATCGGTATACGATACCTGTCGAGATATGCCGAATCGGCTGCGTGTCCCGCGCAAGTTCGTCGTATCGGCATGACAACATGACCATATCGCCGAATCACGGTTGACAATCGCGTGGCGTATTGGTAACTTGCCGCCCAGATTCGCGGACAATATAGCGAGCGATGCACCCCTGTGGGTCTGCAATGAATACAGCACATTTCTCCGGCAGTGTGCGATGGGCCGGATCCGTTGGCCCACCTGGCCCGGATCGCGTTCTTACGCCGATGGTTTCCGATGTCTGCAGGAAGCAGGACTTCGCTTCATGGTCATGAGATTAGTCGTCCGGCGACTCATTGCGCTTGTCTTTGTCCTCTTCGCGCTTTCAGCCATCACCTTCGCGCTCTCGCATGTTGTGCCGTCCGATCCGGCGCGCATGATCGCCGGGCCGCGTGCCAGCCCGGAGGCTGTCGAGTTGGTCCGCAAGGAGTACGGGCTCGACCAGCCAGTGCTGACGCAGTATGTCAACTACGTGACCGGCATCGTCCAACTGGACTTCGGGAAATCTCTGACGTCACGACGTGCCGTCTCCGATGATCTGCGCGAGTATGTGCCCGCGACGATCGAGTTGACCCTCTACGCCATCATCTTTTCCGTCGTTGTCGGCTTGCCACTCGGTGTCCTGTCGGCGGTAAAGCGCAGTACTGGCGTGGATGCGTTCGGTCGGGTCATTTCGGTTCTTGGTCTGTCGATCCCATCCTTCTGGCTCGCGCTGATATTGCAGTTCTTCCTGTTCGCGAAACTGGGGTTACTGCCGGACGGGCAACGCCTGCCAGTCGGAATCGATCCTCCGCGCGCAATCACGCATCTGTACACGATCGACGCGTTGCTGACCGGCAATTTCCACACCTGGTGGGTCGCCTCGAAGCATCTGGCGATGCCGGCCTTTGTGCTTGGCTTTGGTGCACTCGCGGTCATCACCCGTATGGCGCGGGCGGGCATGCTTGAGGTGCTGGGGCAGGACTACATCCGAACCGCCCGTGCCAAGGGCCTTGCCCCGGGCCGCGTCATCACCGGGCACGCGCTGAAGAACGCGCTGCTGCCGGCGGTGACCGTCATCGGGCTCCAGGTCGGCTTGCTGCTTGGCGGCGCGGTCCTGATTGAGATCGTCTTCTCCTGGCCGGGTATTGGTCGCTACGCGTTCCAGGCGATTCAGAACATGGACCAGAACGCCGTCATCTCGGTGACGCTGGTCATCGGGGCTGGGTACGTCGTGATGAACATGCTCGTTGATATTGCGTATGTCCTGTTGGATCCGAGACTGAAGGCAAAATGACAGATTCTGATGCACAGCTCGCCGGTACCGCTTCGGGTGGCCTGCACCAGCCCGTCCAGTTTCAGTCACGCACGGGCCTGCGCTACTTTCTGAAACGCTTCGCAGGCGAATCGCCGCTGAACGTTGTCGCGTTGGCGATCATCATCCTGTTCCTGCTGCTGTCGATCTTCGGCCGCATGATCGCGCCCTACGATCCGATCGCGCCGAGCATCGCTGACAAGTTCTCTCCGCCCTCGACCGAGCACTGGCTCGGGACCGACGAGCTTGGCCGCGACATTCTCAGCCGCGTGCTGACCGGGACGCGCATCTCACTCGGCATCGCCACACTCATCCTGTCGATCGCGATCACCTTCGGCGTCCTCGTCGGTGCGATTGCAGGGTATGTCGGTGGTTGGGTCGACGAGGTCCTGATGCGCATCACCGACGTCTTCCTCGCCTTCCCGGCCCTGATCCTGGCAATGGGCATCGCCGCATCGCTCGGGCGCGACTTGAAAAACGTCATCATCGCGCTGACGCTCGTCTACTGGCCGTGGTATGCCCGCCTCATCCGCGGGCAGGTCCTGTCAATGCGCGAGCGCGATTTCGTCGAGGCCGCCCACGCCATCGGCATGCGCCCGTCGCGTGTGCTGGTGCGGCATATCCTGCCCAACACCATCGCGCCGATCATCGTTCAGGCGACGGTCGATGTTGGTTATGCCGTTTTGGCTACTGCTGGCTTGTCATTTATCGGACTCGGTGCACAGCCGCCATCGCCCGAATGGGGCACGATGATCGCTGGCGCTCGCACCTACTTCCGCGTGGCATGGTGGTACATGACCTTCCCCGGCCTCGCGCTGACGTTGACGGTCATTGGCTTCAACCTGCTCGGCGATGGATTGCGAGACTACTTCGATCCCCGGACACGTACTCGCTAGTGGCGCTCAGACGCTAACCGACTCACGAAAGGAGGTGGCCCTGCCACCAGATACTCCGTGTGAAACAACACAGGCAGCCACTCCGCGATCAGTCGTCCACGGCCAAGACAACAGCGGAGCAGGGACATTCGCATTCAGATTTCGAGGGGATGGATGACGTGGTAGACGACCAGACATATCAGGAAAAGCTTAAGGGGCTCGTGAGCAGAAGCGCCGTATCGCGCCGTTCGTTGCTGAAGCGCGGACTTGCGCTCGGCCTGGCAACGCCGGCGGTCATGACCTTGCTGGCCGCTTGCGGTGGCGATGACGACGATTCCAGCTCCGGCGACAGCGGCTCGGGCGGCACCACCGCCACCGAGTCGACCGGCGGCTCCGAGGCGACCGAGAGCACCGATTCGGGCGACAGTGGCTCCAGTGCAAACAAAGAGTTCGTCATGGTGATCAACAGCGCAGTCGCCGATGCTGACCCGCAATCAGCGTACGACAACGTCGCCAGCTCGCTGTTCTTCGCCACCTACGAAATGCTCATTCGCTTTGACGGCGAGAGCACCACCGAGTACGTGCCAATGCTCGCGACCAGCTGGGAGCAGAACGACGACGCGACTGAATACACCTTCGTGATCCCGGAGAACGTCAAGTTCCATGACGATTCGGACTGCGATGCCCAGTCGGTCAAGGATTCGTTCGCGCGCCTGCTCAACATGGGCCGCGGCCCGGTGAGTGTCATCAGCCGCTTTGTCAGCGACGCCGACGCGCAGATCAGCGTCGAGAACCCGACGACGGTCAAGTTCACCATGAACAAGCCCGAGCCGCTCTTCCTCTCCGCCATGGCGTCCGAGTACGGACCGTTCGTCATGTCGATGAAGGCGATGGAAGAGCACAAGACCGACGCCGATCCCTACGCTCACGAATGGTTCAGCCAGAACATGGTTGGCACTGGCCCGTACTTCGTCTCCGAAAACTCGCCGCAGGATCGCGTTGTCTTCGATCGCTTCGAGGACTACCACGGTGCGGCACCGTTCTTCGAGCGCATCGTCGCTCGTGTCGTCTCTGAGGACGCAACCCGCCGTCAGTTGATCGAAACCGGCGATGCGGATGCCGTCGCGATTTTGCCGCCGGAAGATCTTGAGGCGCTCCAGACGAATCCGGACGTCCAGGTCGTTGAGTACGCCTCGACCCAGTGCAACTGGATTCGCTCGAACTACGTCACGATCCCTGATCCGAAGGCGCGGCAGGCGTTCGCCTACGCCTGGCCGTACGAAGAAGTCATCGACGGCGTGATGAAGGGTTTTGCCGTGGTACAGGGCCCGATCGCGGACTCCGTCATCGGGTTCGATCCGGACGTGCCGGTCTACACTACCGATCTCGACAAGGCCAAGAGTCTGCTCGCCGAGGCCGGCATTGCCGAAGGTGAGACCTTCACCTTTATGTATGGCTCGGGCGACATGACGATTGCTTCGATGGCGCAGCTGTTTCAGGCGAATCTGGCCCAGATTGGCATCAATCTCGACATCCAGCAGATCGACCGTGCCGCGCTGATCGACCTGAACTACGGTGATGCGCCTGCGGAAGAGCGCCCGCACTTCACCTCGACCGGCTGGTGGCCGGACTACAACGACTCGTGGAGCCAGTTCTATCCGAACTTCCACACCAAGTCGATCGGTAGCGCGGGCGCAAATTCGTCGTACTACTCGAACGCCGAGGCCGATGATCTCATGGATCAGCTCGAAGTTGCCACGACGGTCGAAGAGATCGAGGATCTCACCAGCAAGCTCCTGCAGCTCATGATGTGGGACGATCCGGCCGGGATTTTCTACTCGCAGCTCACGAAGACCGCCGTCCTGTCCAAGGGCATCCGCGGCTTCGTCCCGAACGGCATCTACATCAACTCGTTCAACTTCCCGGACATGAGCCGCGAAGGCTAGAACACCGCTGCTTCGAGCAGACCAGCGGGCAGGTGGCGCGAGAGCGTTATCTGCCCGTTTTGTTCGTGTGCGGCATCGTACGATTGCTGCGACGACGAATGAGGTGAGGTGATGCAGGTTATCGATCCCGGACCAGCTGCGCGTTCGCGACCCGAGCTCGTCGCCGAAGTCCGCGCCGAGATCGAAGCCAGTGGCCGGATGACGTTCGCGCGCTTCATGGAGCTGGCGCTGACGCACCCGCAGTACGGCTACTACACAGCGACCGACGCAGCGCCCGGATTTGGTGGTGACTTCCTGACCGCGCCGGAGACGCATAGCATGTTCGGCACGCTGCTCGCGCGGCAGATTGCGGAGTGCTGGGAGCGGCTAGGGCGACCAGCGCCGTTCGTTGTGCGCGAGTTCGGCGCTGGGTCGGCGACACTGGCGCTGACCGTGCTGGCCGGGCTGCGCGACGAGTCGCCCGACGTGTTGGCAGCTCTGCGCTACGAGCTGAGCGATGTCAACGACGCGCGCCTCGCAGACGGCCTGGCGCAGGCCGAGGCGGCCGGATTCGGTGGCAGTGT
>JAMLIA010000093.1 GCA_023954495.1 Thermomicrobiales bacterium
CGAGATCGAGGTGACCGTCGGCACTGCTGGACGAGCGGTGTTCTTCTCGGGCCTGACGGTGCTGATCGGACTTGCCGGGCTGGCGTTGTTCGACTTCATGTTCCTGCGCTCGGTCGGCATCGCCGGTGCGCTCGTCGTCGCCGTCGCAGTGCTGGGGGCGCTGACGCTGCTGCCGGCAGTGCTCGGCATCGTCGGGCCGCACATCGATCGCGGTAGGCTGTTCCGCCGCGAGACGCACGGCGGCAGCCCGTTCTGGACCGTGCTGGCGAACACCGTCATGCGCCATCCCTGGTGGGTGCTGGTGCCGGTGATGGCGTTCCTGGTCCTGCTGGGCTTGCCGTTCCGCGAGGTGAAGCTGTCATCTCCGGACGCGACGATTCTGCCGCTGAGTGTTGATTCGCGGCAGGGGTTCGAGGTGCTGCGGCGCGAGTTCGGCGATGGCGAAATCTCGCCAATCGTCGTCGCCTTGCGCACGCCGGACGGCATCACCAGCCCGGAGAACCTCGCGGCGCTATGGGACTTCACGCGGCACTTCGCGGCTGATGAGCGCGTGACGCGGATCGACAGTCTGGTGACGCTCGACCCGCGACTCAGCCTGGCGCAATACGACCTGCTCTACAACACGGGTCAGATGAGCGACCCGTTCGTCGCCGCCGCCCGGCAGCAACTCGCCGGGCCGGACGCGACGGTGGTGCTGCTGTACACCCGCGGTCTGCCGACGGACGACGCCAACATCAACCTGCTGCACGAGATCCGCGACTGGCAGATGGGCGGCGACATGGAGATACTGGTCGATGGCGGCACAGCTGAGATCGTCGATGTTGTCAATGAGATGTACGCCGAATTCCCGCGCGTCGCACTGGTGATCGTGCTCTCGACCTACCTGGTGCTGCTATTCCTGTTCCGCTCGGTGGTGCTGCCACTCAAGGCGATCCTGATGAATGCACTGTCGATCATTGCGTCGTATGGCGCGCTCGTGTTTATCTTCCAGGAGGGGCATTTCTCACGGCTGCTCGACTTCGAGCCGCTCGGCTTCGTCGAGGCATCGCTACCGATCCTGATGTTCTGCCTGTTGTTCGGCCTGTCGATGGACTACGAGGTCTTTCTCCTCTCCCGCGTTCGGGAGGCCTATCTCGATTCGCACGACAACACCAGCAGTGTGGCGATCGGGCTGCAGCGCAGTGGTCGGATCATCACCGGCGCGGCCCTGATCGTCGTCGTCGTAACGCTGTCGTTCGTGACGGCGCAAATCGTGCTGGTCAAGGCGCTCGGCCTCGGCATCGCGATCGCGATTCTGCTGGACGCTACGATCGTGCGCGGCCTGCTGGTGCCGGCCACGATGCGGCTGCTTGGGGATATCAATTGGTGGCTGCCCGGCTGGCTCGCTCGTCTGCTGCCGAAGCGGGAGTTTGAGCATTGAACCGGGCGATGCTGCTGCTCCTGATGATCTGCCTGCTCACCGTCGCTTGCGGCGGCGCCGACACCACGCCCGCCGCATTTTGGGCGTAACCCTCGGCGACGGGGGGTGCCGCTGCCCTGCTCGCTCCGACACCGGCAATTGAGCCCGTGCGCCTGCCACAGGACGAAGCACCGCACGACCGGCTGACCGAGTGGTGGTACTACACCGGCCACATCACGACCGAGGCCGGAGTGCGCTACGGATTCGAGTACGTCATCTTCCAGGCGCAGCGCGGCATGTTCGCACCCTACTACGCCGCACACGTCGCGATCACCGACAGCGCCGCAGACCAGTTTGTTTACGATCAGCGCGCCGCGCCGGATGCACGCCGCGAAACAGACGAGGGTTTCAGCTTCGATATCGGCGGCTGGACGATGAGCGGCGCGAACGGCAGCGACCATCTTGCCGCCGATGTCGCGGGGATCGCGTTCGATTTTGAGCTGAGTGCGACGAAACCGGTCGCCTTGCACAATGGTGATGGTTATGTTGAGTTCGGCGCTGCCGGCGGCTCGTACTACTACTCGCGCACTCGGATGAGTGTCGAAGGCAGCCTGACCGTCGATGGACAGCCGCTCACTGTTCACGGTGAAGCATGGATGGACCACCAGTGGGGCGACTTCATTCAGGTCGGCGGCGGTGGTTGGGACTGGTTCTCCGTCCAGCTCACATCCGGCTGGGAGCTGACCATTTCGGTAGTACGCGACGAGAATCGGGAACTGGTGACGGCTTACGGTACGCTCGTCGATCCAACTGGCGGCACCACGCACCTTCGTGCTGACGACGTGAACATCCAGACGCTGGATGAGTGGACCAGTCCGCACACCGGCGCGACCTACCCTTCTGCCTGGCAGATCACGTTGCCGGACCATGACTGGTCACTGACCCTGCGTCCCTCGATGGCAGACCAGGAGCTGCAAACGCAGGAGACGACCGGCGTGATCTATTGGGAAGGCGAAATCGTCGTCGGGGGCAGTGTTGCCGGGCAGGCGGTCGATGGCCTCGGGTATGTCGAGCTGACCGGCTATGCGGCCAGTGATGGCCCGTCCTTGCCTGCGCTCTCACGTTAGGAACGTGCCCCGTTCCCCGTGAATGTTGTCGGCATCACCGGGGAGCTCGATCGCGGCGCTCCGTTTGCCGGACGGGTCAGCATCGAGCAGATTGTCCTTAGCTGACAGCGGCCCGCTCCGGGGTCGCTCCATCAGGCAGATCAAGATCGTGCCGCACCGCCCAGATAGCCAGCTCGGTTCGGTTGTTCGTCATGGTCTTGCCGAGCAGATTGCCGACGTGGGTGGTGACGGTCCGATGGCTGATGAACAGCTGCTCGGCAATCTGTCGATCCGAGAGTCCACGGGCGACGAGTTGAATGACGTCGACCTCGCGCTCAGTCAGCCCGGCTGGTCGCTGCGGTCGGACGTCGGCAAGCAGGGATTCTGTGGCGCGGACGCTGGCGGTCGCGCCTAATCGAACGAATATCTCCTGGGCAGTCCGTAGATCTTCGACCGCCTCGGCCGACATGCCGGCAACGGCGTATGCTTGCGCCCGCTCGATCAATGCGGTCCCTTCCTCGAACGGCAGGCGACATTGTCGCGCCAGGTCCACGGCATCGTCAGCTGGTTCAATCGCGGCCTTACTGCCCAGACGGCCCCGGCTGGCACGCGAGGCGAGCAGGAGCGCATGGATGGTGACGATGCAGTGCCGCGCCGCGCTGGATCGCCTGGCAACCTCGGTGGCGATTTGTCGTGCAGACTCTGACTCGCCGCGAGCGTAGGCGAGCAGGCCGTGTACGAGGTCGTGCAGCAACGATCCGGGGACAAACTCCCGACCGCTCAGAACTTGCCCAATCGCCCGCTCCCAGGCCGCCGCACCATTGATGTCACGCTGAACGATGCAATGATGTGCCTGCACTGTCGCGGCGTTGATCCAGTGCTGGACAGAGTGATCTCCGGCGCCACTTTCTGGCGTCGAGGCGACCTGACGCAGGGCGATTTCGCCAGCCGTCGTCCGACCCTCAGCGAACGCCAGCTCGCTGAGCAGATTGTGGATAATGTCGCGCACCGCCTGAGGTGACCGTTCGATGAGCTGTTCCAGCGTCGGGAGGACCGCACGGACGCAGTCCCACTCGCCCAGCCGAAAGCGCGCGTAGACGAACGCCGGTTCAGGCATGTCGGGCATAAGCAGGTGCGCGCTGCGGGTTCGAGCCAGCTCCTCGCCGCGTGCCGCGAACGCCCGCACGCGCTCCGGTTCGTGGAGGTGCGCGATGAGCGCGACGCGCATGATGCCGACTGCGGCGTAGTCGGTTGCGAGGTCGTAGCGGCCAAGCTCTTCGGCGATCGAGACACTCTGCAGGACGAGCGACAGCGCGTCGCCGCCCTCGCCGCGAGCGATCTGCAAGCTGGCCATGAATTGCAGCGCAATGGCGAGATACATCGCCTGGCCGGTGCGTTCAGCCAGCACGCGAAGCTCCTCGGCGACCTGTGCAAGATCATCGAACTGGCTCGTCGAGCCGTAGCAGTAGCCGAGGTAAGAGAGCGCTGTGCCGAGACTTTCATCGTCATGCTCGTCACGCAGAATCGGCACAACCTCGCGCAGAATCGTCATGCAGCCGGTAACGTCGCCGTCCTCGTAGAGCATCGTGGCACGGCGCTGAGCGGATTGCGCCAGCATGGGCGCATCGCCCCTGAGGCGCGCGCGCGTGGCGACGCGGTCGATTTCGCGCGTGCCTTGTGGTCGGTCGTTCCAGACCAGTACGTCCGCCATCGCCAGCCGAACGCGGTCCTCGTCGGCGTCGGCGATGCCGACCCGCTCGCCGACATTCAGCGCACGACGATACAGTTTGGCGGCTTCCGGAAAGCCGAACTCGGCGCGCGCCTCATCGGCTGCCTGCAGCAGTGCCGCGTAGGCTTCGGCGGATTTACCGGCGCGATCGGCGTGGAACGCGATTGCGTTGGCGTGGCTGCTCGGCTGGCGCTGCAGCCATTCCAGCACTTCTGCATGGATGAGTCGGCGGCGCAGTGCCGGATGCTGGCGGGCGAGCACACGCTGGAATGCGACGTGGCGAAAGCGAATCGTGCCGTCAATGTCCTCGATCAGCAGCCCGAGCGCGAGCGCAGCGTCAAGGTGTTCGGCGATGTTGAGCGCCGACGTTTTATTCAGATGCGCCAGGAGATCCAGATCGATCTCTTCGCCGACGATTGCAGCCAGCGTCAGGACGGCGATCGTTCCCCGACTCAAGCGACTGGAGAGCGCCGAGACGACCGCGCTGAGGGAGGTCGGCAACTGGTCGAGAGAATCGGCGTCGGTCAGGTCGATCTCGCCCGCTTCAAACGCGCCGAGCAGATTGTTCAGCACCAGCAGATTGCCGCCGCTGAGCTGGCTCAGTGTCTGGCTCACCCGCTGGCGATAGGTTGGACTCTGGTCGGCGAATGCATCGTTCACGTAGCGCGTAATCGCCTGATCGTCTACCGGCGCAAGCTCCATGATTGTTGCGCCGGATTCGCCGGAGACCGTGTGAAGCCAATCTGCAATGAGCGACGCGTGCGGTTGCGCTGCGTTGATCGTGAGAATCAGGAGCAGCGGCGTGGATCCGACACGATGCGAGAGCGTGCGGATCAGCGCCAGCGTCGAGGAGTCGGCCAGCTCAAGATCCTCAAAAACCAGCACCATCGGGACTTCATGTGCTGCGCCGTTGAGAATCGAGGCAACCCGCCGCCCGAGCTCGGCGATCCCCTGTGCAGCCGGAGCTGCGGTGCCGAGTGGCGGCGGAAGCAGGTTCTCCATAGCGGGATAGCGAGCGGTGATTTGATGCCACGGCGCGTAGGGGGTGGAGTCGTCGCCCGAATAACAGCGCGCCAAAACGACGCGGGGCCGCGAGGCGTGCAGATTGGCGCGCTCAAGGAAATTGCTGAGGAGGACTGACTTGCCACTTCCCGGCTCTCCGATAACGAAGACAACGCTTCCCTGCCCCGCGTACGATTGATCGAGCAAAGCGAGGAGTGCGGAGACTTCCTTATCGCGCGCGACAAACTGCATAGTGTTGTGCCACCCCCCTACGAGTGGCCGTGGCCGATGGTTTGGTCGCTAGTACTGGTCGCCCAGCGCTATCGCCTTGCCAGACGAGAAGTGGATGGTGCTCCCGGCGACCCATTGGCCACCGGACAGATACTCAACGTGACTCATATACATCATGCAGTAGCGGTCGTCGTCTGGTGAGAACGCAACGCCTTCCGGCCAGCTGCCCTGCGCTTCTTCATCGCGACTCGCGTCGCCGCCGCGCGTGTTCAGGCTCAGCCACTCTTCAGCGCTGATGACGTGTCCGCGCAGAACGACGCCGTTGTCCAGGCTGACGACCATCTTGATGGGGCTGCCATCAGGGTTGATGTACGACACTTCATCGAATCGTTTGAGGAGGCTACGAAGCAGGATAGCGGACATGTTGATTCCCCCTGATACATGCATGGCCAGACGTTGGCTGGGCCATCGGTCTACAACAACGAACAATCTGGGGATTCGAACAAAGCCAACATAACATTGTCCCCACGGTCTGTCAAAAGCGGCCGGGCGGCCAAAATCGTGGGAGGCGGCCGACTGGGGATCTCGGCCGCCTCGACGAGGAGGGAGGATGGGGAGGGAGGGAAATTCGCGAGACTTGAGCTGCGAAGAGTCGACTGCGGATCGTCGGGCTTGTTCTTCCGGGCAAGCTCACGGAGCGCCTCGGCAAGCTCTTCGATCCAGGACCTTTCGTCGAAGTCAGCGGTATCGTCCGAGCCTTCCTCTTCCGGCGACTGGCCGGCGTCACGCGACGTGTTTGGTTGTTGCTCGTCCGGCTCCTCTATTGTGTATTGAAATGAAATGATGAATTGCCGGGCTAGCCGATTGACCATTCGGTCGCTCCTGTGCATGACGAGTCGCGTGTGCCAGCTGTCGCTGTCGCTGAACTGCTCAAACGACATGACTACAGTCTGAACCGCGTTCAGCGAGCGGGCATCAGTGGAATTGCGCATTTCCAAGTTGTTATCTTTGGCAATCGCAGGTACGTAGTCCTACGGAGATGTCAGCGGGTCTGGACGCGCAGCCCGGCCAGAATCAGGTCTATCGTGCGGTCGGATGCGCGACGGAGCTCGTCTGTGGTCGCGATGCCGGATCGAACCGCTTCGACGAACCCAACAATGCTGAGCAGCAGAGCCCGAGCGTCCTGCGGTGCATCGACGCCGACGGTGAGTCCGGTCATTGCGTCGATCAGCGGCGCTTCAAGGATGGCAGCCAGCGGTGGAACGCTCGACGGGCCGGTCATGCGGGCGGGCCGCAAGGTGAACACGAAGTGGAACGCATCGGGAGACGCGAGCGCCGCGTCGACGAGGTCCCGCCAGGTCCGACGCAAGCGTTCCTCGGCGCTGAGGTTGCGTGGCATGCGGCGCAGGTGCGCCACCATCTCGTGCGCCGACGCCTCGGCCACCTGATAGAGCAGGTCGTCCTTGTCTCGGAAGTAGAGATAGATCGTGCCGTGCGTGATGCCGGCCTCTTCGGCGACGCGGCGGATGGAGAGACGTCCGGGATTGCTCAGCACGAGTGCGCGCGCCGCTGCGAGAATCGCAGCGCGCGTGGCAACCGGGTCGCGCGTACTTGTTGTCGGCTCGTTCGCGGCCATCCGCCCCCAGCTCTTCCGTGCCTGCACGAACTCGCTGGCCCCAGTATCGCAGACGTTGCATGCGGGTTGACATCGCAGAAATGCACTGGTATCGTCATACGCACAACTGAATAGACCCTGCGCTCATCCAGAGTGGTGGAGGGAATCGGCCCTTAGAAGCCCGGCAACCGGCGTCAAGTACGTGCGGTGCCAAATCCGCCGGAACCAGGTTCCGGAAGATGAGCAGTGTGAGCATCCACCACCTCGCAAAGGTGGTGTTTTTGTTCTTCCTCTCCGGCGCAGGGTGCAGAGGCTTTGACGAGGACGAGTACACGGATCACTGCCGGTCTAGCGAGCCACGCATGGTGGAAGGTGGCACCGACAACCCGTCGAATATGACCTCCGAGCAGCGTTCTGAACCGCGCCGAGCCGCGAACGACACCGTATCCACAGGGTACGCGCCGATCGTATTCGCACTATCGAACGCCAAGTAGGAATCGCCGGATCGCCCCCGATACAGGGCAATGTGTGCATGACATGCACCAGCTGAGTCTGTCGTTGCGAAACGACGGTGAAGCGGGGTGGTACCACGGGCTTTTCCCGTCCCCGCGCGGGGGCGCCGCGCCGTTGTCCATGCGCGCTCCCAGAGTCGACTTGAACGACGAGCAGGGGGAGCTGCGACAGATGACGAACATTACGCCGATCGACACATATACAACACCCGGACACGGCATCGCGGCACCAGGCATTGACTGGGTTGCCAGCCCGGCGCAGCAGGCCGTTCGCATTGCCACGCCGGCTGATCCGTTTGTCACTGAGGCCGGGGCAACGCTCGATGATGTCGTCCTCGCCTACGAGACATGGGGCACGCTCTCACCGAATCGTGACAACGTCGTCCTGGTGTTCCACGCGCTCACTGGCGACTCGCACGCTGCATCCCATTCGGAGATCCCCGGCGATCGCGCCGGCTGGTGGGAGCCGCTAATCGGCAGCGGCCGACCGCTGGACACCGACCGCTTCTTCATCGTCTGCGCCAACACGCTGGCGTCGTGCTACGGCTCGACCGGGCCATGCACCATCGCGCCGGATGGCGAGCGCTGGGGCACGCGCTTCCCGGCCGTCACCGTTCGCGATCAGGTGAATGCCCAGTTGCGGCTGTTAGATCGGCTGGGTATCGACTGTCTGGCCTGCGCCATCGGAGGCTCACTGGGCGGAATGGAGGCGGTCGAGTTTGCTGCGACTGCTCCCGAGCGCGTCCGCCGACTGGTCGTTGTCGCCGCTTCGGGCCGCTTCCACGCTCAGGGTATCGCCTATAACGAGATTCAGCGCCGGGCGATCATGCTCGATCCGACCTGGCAGGGTGGCGCATACGGCGAGCAGCAGCCCGCCGGTGGCGTCGCGCTGGCCCGCATGGTCGGCATGCTGACCTTTCAGTCCGACGAGTCGATGACGATGCGTTTCGGTCGCCATGCGGTGGCGCGTTACAATGCCTGGCCGGAATTCCACGGTCGCTTCGACGTCGAGGGCTATCTACACTACCAGGGCGACAAGCTCTCCGGTCGCTTCGATGCCAACGCCTACCTCTACTTGCTGCGGGCCATGGATAGCCACGATATCGGCCGCGAGCGCGGCGGACTGGCTGAAGCCGCGCGACGGATCACCGCCCGCACGCTCGTCATCGGTGTGAGATCGGACGTGCTCTTCCCCACGGTGCATGTGCAGGAGACGGCTGACGCGATTTCACGCGGCGGTGGTGTGGCGCGCTACTGGGAGCTGAACTCACCGCACGGCCACGACGCGTTCCTCAAGGACTTCGAGCGCCTCGATGCGGTGCTTCGCGACGGAGTGGGCCGGCAGGCCGCGCCGCCGGTGACGCGCCCGGCCGATGTCGACGAGACGGAGGCAGCCGATTGAGCTAGGCGACGAGCGCTCGGCACGCCCGGTTCGCCCAGACGCGCGAGCCACGGGCATGCAGCCCATCCGAACCCTTTGATGGTCATCACAGTTTGATCGAAATCGACGAGTGAAGGACGACGACACACATGACTGACGCCAACAGCAACGGAGTTCCCAACAAGGAGAAGTGGGGGTTCAACACCCGCCAGATCCACGCTGGACAGCAGCCTGATCCGACGACAACGTCGCGTGCAGTTCCGATCTATCAGACGTCGTCGTTCGTGTTCCACGACGCCGATCATGCAGCGCGACTCTTCGGCCTGCAGGAATTCGGCAACATCTACTCGCGGATCATGAACCCGACCAACGATGTCTTCGAGCAGCGCATTGCCTCGCTCGAAGGCGGCATCGCCGCGCTCGCCACCGGCTCCGGTCAGGCTGCTGAGTCGATCGCGATCTTCACCTTCCTTGAGGCTGGAGACGAAATCGTCTCAGCAGCTAGCCTCTACGGCGGCACCTACAATCTGTTCGCCACGACCTTGCCGCGCCTCGGCATCACGACGAACTTCATTGATCCGTCGAACCTGGACAACTTCCGGGCGGCAATCAACGACCGAACACGAGCGATCTACATCGAGACGATTGGCAACCCGAAGCTCGATGTCGTCCGCATCAAGGACGTGGCTGCGATCGCCCACGAGGCTGGTCTGCCATTGATCGTCGATAACACCTTCGCGTCGCCGTACCTGTGCCGCCCGATCGAGCACGGCGCTGACATCGTCGTCCACTCGGCCACGAAGTGGATCGGCGGACACGGAACGTCCATCGGTGGCGTCATCATCGACGCCGGCAAGTTCGACTGGACCAACGGCAAGTTCCCGAAGATGGAGGACTATGTCGAGCGCTTCGGCGATCTGGCCTGGATCGTCCGCGCGCGTGTCGAGCCGTATCGTGACCTCGGCCCGGCTCTGGCTCCACTGAACTCGTTCCTGTTCCTGCAGGGGCTCGAGACGCTTTCGCTGCGCATGGAGCGCCACTGCGAGAACTCGCAACGTGTTGCGGAGTGGCTGGAAGCCGACCCGCGTGTGACCTGGGTGACCTATCCGGGCCTCAAGAGTCACCCGAACCACGACGTTGCTGCTGAGCAGTTCGATCATGGCTTCGGCGCGATGATCGTCTTCGGCGTCAAGGGCGGGCATGCGGCAGGGCGCGAAGTCATCAATAACGTGCAACTTTTCTCGCTGCTGGCGAACGTCGGCGACGCCAAGTCGCTCATCATCCATCCGGCCTCGACCACGCACCGGCAGCTGTCGCCGGAGGAGCTGGCGCTGGCGGGCGTGAGCGAGGACACCGTGCGCCTGTGCATCGGTATCGAACACGTGGAAGACCTGCTGGCCGACCTGGAGCAGGCGCTGGCGGCGGCCTGAACGCACGGGTCGGGCAGCCGACCAACGGTCGGCTCTACAACGGCACATCCCATTTGTAGAGCCGACCGCTGGTCGGCTGCCCCTGCCGGTCAATGCATCCTGGCGGAGATCACTCCAGCAGCGAGCGCAGCATCCAGGCGTACTTCTCGTGGGTCTGCAGGCGCTGGGTCAGCAGATCCTCGGTGGGCGCGTCGTCGGCGTCGTCGGCGATCTCCAGCACCTCGCGCGCGGGACGGCACACCGCCTCGTTGCCGCTTACCAGCTGCTGCACCATCGCCCGCCAGTCGCCGCCGTCCACCGCCGGGCCGTCCTGGATCGAGCTCAGGCGGGCGAAGTCGGCATAGCTGGCCGGGGCGGCGAAGCCCAGCGCGCGGATGCGCTCGGCGATCTCGTCCAGCGCCGTCCACTGTTCGGTGTACTGGGTCTCGAACATGGTGTGCAGGGTGTTGAACATCGGCCCGGTCACGTTCCAGTGGAAGTTGTGGGTCCGCAGGTACAGGGTGAAAGAGTCCGACAGGAAGCTGGCCAGGCCGGCGGCGATCTGCTTGCGGTCGCTGGCGGAAATGCCGATGTCGATGCCCGGCGCGGTGGCCGGGGCCTTGGCCCGGCTGGCAGCGGTCTTGCCGGCGGGCGACTTGCCCTTGGGGGTCTTGCTCTTGGTCTTGGCCATGTTCTGCTCCTTGGGGTGGATTGCACACATCATGTATGGGGCTGCGACAATAGACAATAAACCCCCTGGCGTTATTGAAGCCTTCACCCGGTCCGATAGATGGAAACGATACCCGCCGAGCTGCGCACGTGCCTGCAAGCGGGCCGGCGCGGGATCGACCAGGCGCTGGGCCGCGACCGCGGCCGGCTGCACGGGCTGTGGTCGCGCTGGCGCGGGCAACCGGGCGATGCGGCGCTGCGCGAGCGTTTCGAGCTGGCCCTGGCGGCCTCGGTGGCCACCTGCCAGGCGCGCGCGGCCAGCCTGCCGGCGGTGGCCGTGGATGCGGCCCTGCCGATCGCCGCCGAGGCCGATCGCATCGTCG
>JAMLIA010000094.1 GCA_023954495.1 Thermomicrobiales bacterium
AGTCATTCTCCTCGCGTACACCGAGGCGCTCGTTCGGTTCGCTAACCCAGACTTCGGCCAGCAGCTCACCGAAGAACGGCTGACGCTCGGCGTGCGACCCAGTGTCCTCGACCAGCTGCAGCAGATCCGGGATGACATTGGACTGCCAGAACTCCCAGAACGTCTCCAGGTCGGTCGGGACCCGCGCAAGTTCGCGCCAGTCGTCGCCATCGGTAGCCATGACACCGCCGGTCGTGACGACGACGCGGCCGACATCCTCACCGAGCGCGGCAACGAACGGCTGGATGCGTGCTGGCGGCGTGCAGGTCCAGCGCCCCAGCGGCGTGCCGTTGGCCGCCAGGGCATCGGCGACGAAGGTGGCCGGTGAATCGGCCTCGGCCTCGACAAGCTCGATCGCCGCAGGCGGCAAGCCCAGCGCCGTCGCCATCATCTCCGGTCCAGGGAACAGCTCCTGCAGCCAGCGGATCGGCAGATCGAGCGTGTTCTCCTCGGTCATCCGGCGATAGGTAATGCGGATGCGTGCGGGGCGTCGCTGGTGCGCCAGCAGGGCCGGTGTGACGACGTCGGTCAGCCAGCTCAGCCCGGCCTTGAACGCGGACAGCACGACGACCTGCGTGGATTCGTGACCCCTCGCACGAAGCGAATCAGTGAGTCTCGTCGCCAACGCGCGTCGAACATCGGGCGGCTCGCTGACGAAGACGTGCAGCGTGTCGGCGGCGAGGTCGGCGTCCGCAAGCCAGCGGAACGCAGCCTCAAGGCGGTCAACCTCCCACTCGGCTGCCCACTCACGTTCCCAGAGGACGTCGCCCGGCGCGTTCGGCTCCGGACCGTCACCAGCCAGCCAGCGCCTCAGGACGGTAACAGCCTGACCCACGCCGCCGCACTCCGGCGCGGTGATGTGCGGCCAGTCCGCTGCGATGCGGTCAAGCAGTGCGGCAAGCTCGTTTGGCTCACCGGATGCGAGCCAACCGCCATCAGCGGCCGTCAGACGAGCAGATCCGGAATCTGGTCGAATCGTCAACCGTGCACCACCATCGCGGACAAGCGGTAGGGTGACCCCGCCGCTCTCCAGGCCGACCCGTGCAGCGAAGTTCGCAACCCCAGCCGCCAGCGCAGTCGGTATCGTCTGAGGCAGGTCGAAACTGATCCGGCTGGCGTCCGGCAAGAGATCACCATCGAGGTCGAGCAAAGCGCCGCGCGCCGTGAACAGATCGGACAGACAGGCGGACGGCGGTTCGTCTGTAATGGACTGCGATCCCGTGGCGGCCCCTGTGGTTGGGATCACCGGCAGATCATCAAGTCGGGTGACGGTGAGTTGCGGACGAACATCGGCTGCATTCTGGCTATGTTCGGCGCAGACCAGCGGCATCGTCAGCGCATGGGTCGAGACGCCGAGCCAGGCAGCCAGATCGACGAGTGCGGCTGCCAGGTCGCGCGAGACAGTGCCGTCCGGCGCAGGCAGAACGATCAGCCTGTCGATCTCGTCCGGGTAGCCATCTCCGTTGGAATCGACGATCCACTCTCGCACGTCCACGTCTGCCTCCTCGCTGAGCCTTCTGTCCGGCGCGGCGATTGTACGGCCAGTCGTGGCAGAGGCGCGTCTATAATCCGTGTTGAGCGCCGTCGAGAAGGGAGCGCGTCCCGCGTATGAGCAAGCAATTCAATCCGCGTGAACATCTCCGCCAGCTTGAGGACGGCTCGCCGTACCTGGATGTCAAGTGGCGCATTCACTGGCTGCGCAGCGAACATCCGGAGGCTGAGATCGAGACGGAGCTGCTGACGCTGGACGATGAGTACGCCGTCTGCAAGGCAGTCGTCCGCATTCCACAGCGCGGCGCTGCCAGCGGCCACGCGCGGAGCGCTAGTTCGCAAACACCGGCCTACATCGAGACGGCAGAGACACGAGCCATCGGTCGAGCACTCGCGGCCCTCGGCTACGGCACGGAGTTCGTCGAGGCGGACGTGCCGGGAAACCGCGCTGCTGAGCCGGAGCCAGCAACCATCCCGTCCGCGCAGATCGCGCCAGTTCGCACGGACGAACCGGAGGAAGCGTCCGCAGAAGTCAGCGAGCCAACGCAGATGCGCTCGCTGCGCGAATCCGAACCACCACGAGAGCGTTCGCGGCGCGAGCAATCCCCGCGCGAGCAGTCACAGCGCGAACAACAGCGTCCGCGCGCCGTGCCACAGCCCGAGCAGACAGTTGCTCAAATTGCCGAGGATCTGCCGACACCGATGCTGCGCGGCTCTGACCTGCGCGCCCGCGATTCTGCAGCGCGTGGCGACCCGGCTGATGTCTCGTGGACCCGCTTCTGGCAATGGGCCAAGGGTCGCGGCTATCGAGACGCTCAGCATTTGAAGGATCTGCTCGGCATCGACGTGAATGCGCTGACGCCATCCGAAGTGCGTGCGCACGTCGCTCGCTATGAGGAGCAGCACGGTCTCCCGAACGAGCCTGCCGAGGAATGATGGTGACGCGACAGCTGAATACACGTCTCTTGAGCGCGCCATGAACGCACAAGCAACCGTCGCGCGACCTTCGATCCTGACCAGGCCGTTCCTGCTGACCTGCGCAGCAGGGATGCTGCTGTTCGCTTCGTTTCAACTGCTGACGGCCGTCCTCCCGCTGTACGTCAAGGATGATCTGGGAGGGTCTTCGACGGCCGTCGGGCTGATCGTCGGCATCTTCTCGGCGGCGGCACTGCTGCCGCGCCTGTTCATCGGTCGCGAGATCGACCGACGGGGCAGCAAGCCCTTCCTGATCGTTGGGTCAAGCCTGTTCATCGTGGCCTCGACGCTGTATCTGTTCGCTGATAGCGTTGGGCTCGTCCTCGGTGTTCGCGCGGTGCATGGGCTGGGAATGGCCTTCTTTCACACGGCCTCATTCACCTTCATCGCCCAGATAGCGCCGGACTCGCGCCGTGGTGAAGCGATGGGCATCTGGGGACTCGTATCGACCTTCGCGACCGCGATCAGTCCATATTTGGGCCTCGTGCTGCGCGATGCATACGGATTGAACACCGTCTTCGGGCTCGGGATGATCTGCGCGGCTGGAGCAGCTGGGCTGCTATTGCTTGTGCATGAGCCGCGTCGCTCGAACCAGTCTGCCCACGCCAGCGGCGGGTTGTTCGAGCCCGCAGTTATGCCAGCCGCGATCCTGATCCTGCTGTCGAACCTCGTCTATGGCGCGGTCATCGCCTTCATCGTTATCTACGCCGAGGAACGCGACATCCCCAATGCCGGCCTCTACTTCACCGTCTTCGCCATCGCGGTACTGGCATCGCGCGTACTTGGCGGACGGCTGGCGGACCGCATCAGCCGCATGGCCGTCATCATCCCCACCTTCGTCCTCACGATTGTGGCGATGGGCACACTGGCGCTGACGGATTCGCTGGCCCTGCTGCTGCTCACTGGCGTGCTGTTCGGTCTGGCGTTTGGTGCTGGCCAGCCGGCACTGAATGCGTACGCGGTCGATCTGGTCGAGCCACACCGGCGCGGGGCTGGTATGGCGACGTTCACCTCATTCTTCGAGTTCGGCATCGGCGCAGGGTCGATCGGCATGGGCATCGTCGCTGGGTTCACCGGCTACGCGACGATGTTTGCCATCTCAGCGATCTTCCCGGCCATGGCGATCGCCTATGGGGTTACAGCAGGACGGCGTGCCGAGCGAGGGAATCGATGATCGACCACCTGACGCCGGAAGCACTCGGCTTCCATACGACACCCGATGGCTGGCAGCGACAGGTTGGCTCGCGCGCAATCGACTTCCGCGCCGTCCGCACGCGCGACGACTTCGCGCAGTGCGAACGATTGCAGCGCGACGTGTTCGGCGTCAGCGAAACGGACCTGGCCTCGTTCTCGATCATGGTTGTCATCCCGAAGACTGGCGGCGAAGTGATCGGCGCGTTCGATGGAACGCGCATGGTCGGCTACATCCAGGGCTATGGCGGCTGGGTCGAGGGGCGCCCGCTGTTGCTGTCCGACTTGATGGCGGTCGATCCGGCCTGGCGCGGCGGACTGGGCTTCGCGCTCAAATCGCTCCAGGCGGCGCTGGCGGTGCAGGTCGGATTTCGCGAGGCGGCCTGGACGGTCGATCCGCTCCGCGCTGCCAATGCACGACTCAACTTCGAGCGGCTCGGCGCGACCAGTCGCGTCTATGAGGAGAACGTCTACGGCGAGGAGTTCGCCGGCGGACTCTACGGTGGGCTGCCAAGCGATCGACTCTACATTCACTGGGATCTCGACAGCGAGCGCGTCCGCGAGCGGCTGTTCGGCGCATACCGACCGCTGAACGCAGATGCGGCGCAGAACGTGCCGGACTACCCGGCAGACGCATCTCAGACCCGCGTCGCCGTGCCGACCGACATCGACACGCTGCTGGCGCGCGACCCGGACGGCGCGCGCGAATGGCGGTTTGCCGTCCGCCGGCAGCTGGAGACAGCGTTCACTGACGGCTTCAGCATCGTCGGCTTCGCCGGGTCGCGGACTGCAGCGAACGCGTACTATGTGCTGGAGCGCCAGCCAAAGGGCCAGTAATCGGTTACAGGGCGGAGGAGGAGTCCCGTGCGTATCACAGGTGTTGAGCTGATCCCGATCCGACTGCCATTGACCGAGCCGTTCGTAATCTCCTACGGCACGTTTCCCGATGTCGAATCGGTGCTGGTTCGGATTGAGACGGATGACGGCACGATCGGCTGGGGAGAGGGCACGCCCGATCCGCACGTGACCGGCGAGACGTTCGGCGGCGTGCTGGAGGCGCTGGGCATTCTCGCGCCAACGCTCCTCGGCTGCGACCCGCTCAACCGCTCCGCCCTCGTCGCTGGTCTGGATCGTCGCATGGGCGCGAATCCGACCGCCAAGGCGGCAATCGACATCGCCCTGCACGACCTCGTTGGCAAGGCAACCGGCATGCCAGTCTGGGCATTGCTTGGTGGCCGCGCGAAAGACCACCTCACGATCTCGCGTGTCGTCAGCATGAAGAGCCCCGATGCGATGGCAGCCGACGCGACGGCACATGTTGCCGCCGGATTCAGCACGGTGAAGCTCAAAATCGGCGACGCCAACGATGTGCCGACCGACATCCGCCGGGTCGCGGCGGTGCGCGAGGCGCTCGGGCCGGACATCGCGATCAAGATCGACGTCAACCAGGGCTGGCGCACGCCGGGCGTCGCTATTGCTGGTGCGCGCGGTGTCGCCGAGTACCTGCCGGCCTACGTCGAGCAGCCAGTGGACTGGCGAGATCTGGAGGGGTTGGCCGAAGTCCGCCGCATGGCCGGTGTGCCGATCATGGCCGACGAGGCGATTCACGATGCGCGCGACGCACTCCGCGCCGCGTCGCTGCGCGCCTGCGATCTGATCAACATCAAGCTGATGAAGACGGGCGGGTTGCTCCCGGCACTCACGCTGAACGCCATCGCCGAGACCGCTGGGTACGGATGCCAGGTCGGCACGATGGTCGAGTCATCGATTGCATCGGCGGCTGGTCTGCACCTTGCGCTGGCTCTGGCGAACGTCCGCACTGTCGAGATGGGCGGGCCGCTGATGCTGGCGGAGGACATCGGCAACCTGCGCGACGGCTACGCCGGTGAGCAGGTGCGTGTGCTGGAGGGACCGGGGTTGGGTATCGAGCCGGACGAGCGCACAATCGAGCGCTACGCCGGTGAGCGCGTCTGGATCACGGCCTGACATTAATCGTATGAAGGGGAGCAGATGAATCAGGGACAGGCAAAGGCAAAGGGTAAATCGCGACGCGGGTCACTCTGGAGCAAGCAACAGCAGTCGCGACCCATGGACCACAACCTCGACCTGTCCATCTATCTCGACGAGCTGGCCGACATCCGCGAGGCGTCAGCGACGAATCTGGCGGGCGCTGGCGAGCAGGCGCTCAAAGCGCTCGACCGCTTCCTGGCCAATCTTGCTCGCAGCCTGGGCATGAATAACGACCGGGCCGGTCTGGGCGATTCGATTAACTACCTGGAGCACTCTCCGATAGCCGATGCGCGGGAGATCGCGGCGCAGGCCGATCGGTATCGCGACACACGTAACGCGCTAGCCCACAACCCCGATGTCATGCTACGTCCCGAGGCCGCAAGTCGCATCATCGACGGCGTTGAGGGCATCATCCGTCTGGCAGCGTCCGGCATCGGGGATATCGCCCACCGCACGGTCGTGACAGCCAAGCTGGATGAATCGCTGACCGACGCGCGCGACCGCATGCTGGCACGCCACTACGATCAGCTGGTTGTCGTCGACAAGCACGGCAAGCTCGTCGATCTCCTGACGGACCGGGACATCGTGATCGCCGAGGCGCGCGACGACATTGACGGAGCCAGCCCGACAGTCGGCGAGACGATTGAGCAGCGCGGCTACGTCGCCGCCGGCATTCTCTCCCGACGCAGCGCGGCCAGCGAGGCGATCGACCTGCTGCGCGACGAACGCATCGGCGCAATCGTCATTACGGAAAACGGCAAGGTCGGTGAAGCACCGCTGGGCATCATCACCCGCGGCGACGTGCTGAACGCCTCGTAGGCGACTAGTTGCTGACCGCCGAGCGCAGCGCGCGCATCTCGGTCATGACTTCGCTGATGTCGGTACTGACCCCATCAAGGCGGGTGCGCTCCGAACCGACGAAGCGGGTGTAGGGCGCGATCGCGTCGCGGATACGTCGCAGCGACCGACCCAGCTCGGCCTCGAATCCGTCACTCAGCACATCCGAGAGCTGCTGTTCCAGTTCGGCCGAGCGCCGGCGCAGATCATTGCGGGCGGCACGCTTGCGGGCCGGCAGGATGAAGAGACCCAGCCCCGCGACCGTCGCCGCCGCCAGAATGCCGGTCACGTCGGCCGCCGCAGTCGTCGCCATCGCGACGACGATGGCACCGAGCGACACCGCGCCGGCCTGCACCACGGCGGTCTGCGCCAGCGCCGAGCGCACGTTCGTCGCCAGTAGCGTCGCTTCCGAGTGCTGGTCGTAGCGGTTGACGACCGACTCAGCCTGCCGGGCGACCTGCGTAATCAGCGTCTGGCGGTCAGAAGCAAAGCGGCTGCCGACCTCGCCGACCATGTCGTCGCGGTAGCGCTCCAGCGCCCGGCGATCCAGCGTCTCCCGCACCGTCTCCCAGGCGCGAAAGTCCTGCTGCACCATCCAGTCGATGAGCTCGGTAATCGTGTCGTCGATCTGCCGTTCGGTATCAGCAACGACATCGCGCTGGAAGGCAACCTTCGTATTCTCGGACCGAACGAGGTCGAAGACGCGACCGATGCGGATGTACTCATCGAAGAAGCGATCGGCGCGCTCATTCAGGCGGTGGACGATGTTCTCGACGCGGGTGACGTAGGCGCCGAACTCACGGCGCATCTCCTGTTCGTAGTCCTTCAGCACCGCCTCAATGCGATCGATTGTCTGCGCGTCCTGCGCCAGCAGCGCCAGCCGATCCTCGACGACTGTCGTATAGCGCCCGAGCAGTCGTTCGGCCACGCCGAGCGGGTTGAGCAGCTTCAGTCGGACGCGCTCGTCCTGGTCGAGCGTGTTCATGATGTAGTCGCGCAGCGGCTCGAAGCGGCCAGCCGGGTCGCCGCGCTCAGCGAGCTTGGCCGAGATCGGGAAGATGAGTGGCTCGATGCCCAGCAAGCGCTGCGCGTTTTCGCTGATGAAGCGCACGACCTCGTCAATCTGCTGATCGCCTTCCAGCACATCAACCTTGTTCAGAACGAAGACGATCTTCTTGCCCCAGTTACGGATCTCCTCCAGGAACTCGCGCTCGGATTCGGAGAACGGTCGGTCGGCCGAGGTGACGAACAGCACCAGATCGGACCGCGGGACGAAACGCTGCGAAATCGCCTCGTGCTCGCGGATGATGGCGTTCGTTCCGGGCGTGTCGACGACATTGATCTCGCGCAGAACCGGCGCGGGGTGGTGATGGATGACGACGCCATCGCTCAGGATATCCTCCTGGCCAGCGTCCCCATAGACCAGCAGGTGAATCATCGCCGTCGTCGGCGTGACCCCCTCGGGCATGATCGGCTCGCCGACGAGCGCGTTGACAAACGCCGACTTGCCGGAGTTGAACTCGCCAACGACAACGAGCAGGAACAGCGTTTCCAGCTGCTGGCGCGCCTGACGCAGCAGGCGCAACTCGTCGTCAACACCGTCGGACGACGGGAAGACGCGCGCCACCCCTTCGACCCGCGACAGCAACGCGACCGCGCGGTCGCGCAACTCCTCCTCGTTTGTCGACAGCACTGCTCCAGGTGCCGGTCGGTGGTCATCAGCCACGACTACCCCCTCGTCTGGCCAGCCCGCATCTATTACGCATCTCGCACCAAATAGATTCCATTGGCACGCATACTGCAGGACCTTTTGTTGATGTTAAACGTAATCCAGAATGTACGGCGCTATTCCCGCGCATCCACAGGATCTGGAGGCTCTCATGCGACATCGACTCGGCGCGATGGACTTCATCTTTCTCGCACTGATGATGCTTGGAATTGCCGCCGCTGTCTACCACGCCTGGCACGGGCGCTACGCCAACGCGCTGATGGCATCCGGCGCGGCAATCCTCGGGACCGTCGTCCTCCTGACCGACCAATCGACGCGGACACCGCAGTCGCCGTTCCGCCTGCCTCGCTGGCGACCGTGGCGGGCCAGCGATGACGACGCACGCCGAGGGCCGTCAGGTCGCTGGCTAAGCAACAGCATTCTCGCCGGGTTCGCTGCGACGACGATCATGTCGTTCGCACTGATCATCGCCTACATCGTCGTCGGCTTCATCGGCAGCGAGAATGGCAACACCCTCAGCCACTGGTTCTGGTCGCTGAAGAACAACGACCTGACCGACGGCATCTACGATATCCCGATCGCCGCATTCAGCATCAATCTGATCGCCGGCCTGATCTGGGCATTGATCTATGCGCGCTTCGTCGAGCCGACGCTCAGGGGTGCCGGCTGGTGGCGAGGGATGGTCTTCTCGATCGGCCCGTGGCTGCTCTCGCTCATCGCCTTCTTCCCGCTGGTTGGTGCGGGATTCCTCGGATTGAGCCTGGACGCCGGGCCACTACCCGCGATCGGCAATCTGGTGCTGCATCTGCTCTATGGCGCAGCCCTCGGTGGCATCTACGCGCTGTCGGACCTCAGCGCCGTGGACGAAGGACTGAACGCCCACGAGGCGCAGGTCGAGAACGACGGCATCGCCTTCGGGCTGGTCGCGGGGTTCGCCTCCGGCATCGTCATCGGCGCGATTGTCAGCGCAATCATGTCCGACAACCTGGATACGGCCTTCAACGTCATGCTGGTGGGTGCCGCGTTCGGCAGCTTCATCGGCGGGATGGCTGGGCCGTTCCTGTCGATGGGTCGCGACATGCATCACGATGCGCAATAGCCGGGAGTGAATGGTGGGCGGCGTCTGCTTTGACGCCGCCCATGTTCGTGGATTCGATATGCCCTACAGGTGCGTGTCAAACCAGTCGAGCGTCCGCTGCCAACAGTCGCGGCGGTGCTCGGCGTGGCCGCCGCGGCGGAAGCCGTGCGACGCACCCGGGTAGCGGGCGAACTCCGTCTCGCAACCGGCCTTGGTCAGCGCGACGAACATCTGCTCGCCCTGCCCGATCGGGCAGCGCTCATCCGCTTCGCCGTGGATGATGAGAGTCGGCGTCGTTGCCCGATGCGCGAAGGTCGATGGCGAGTGCGCCGCGTACCACTCGGTCGAAACGTGCGGCTGGCCGCCCCACTGCAGTTCGCCGAAGACGTGGCTGATGTCGCTGGTGCCGTACATCGACTCCAGATCGAAGCACGGCGCGCCGCAGACCGCCGCCTTGAAGCGCTGCGTCTGGCCAATCGTCCAGGCGGTCATGTAGCCGCCATAGGAGTAGCCGGTGACGCCGGTACGCTCGGCATCGGCGTACGGGCGCTTCAGCACTTCATCAATCACGCCCATCAGATCCTGGAAATCCTCGCCGCCCCAGTCCTCGGTCACCATCTGGGTGAACGTGCGGCCGTATGAGCTGGAGCCGCGCGGGTTGCTGTAGACGACCAGGTATCCGGCAGTCGCCAGCACCTGATGGTTCGGTGACAGCGAATAGCCGTAGTGCCCGTTCGGTCCGCCGTGGATGTCCAGTACGACCGGATACTTCTTCGATTCATCGAAGTCAAACGGCTTGAGCAGCCAGGCCTCGATCGTCTGCCCGCCGCGTTCGACGTCAATGCGCTCCCAGAGCGCCGCCGGGTGCTCGGCCAGCACGTCGACGTTCGGGTCGACGATGATCGACTGCTCGCCGGACTGCATGTCGTAGACCGCAACTTGACCGGCGGCGTCCATCGCGTTACGCGTTTGCACGACGTAGCGATGAGCCGCATCGGTGCTCATGCCGCTGTGCTGCGCCTGCCACCAGACGACCCGCTCAACCGCACCACGCTCACTGTCGGCAACGTAGAGGCCGCTGCCACCGGCGCGCACGGCGTGGAACAGCACCTGCCGATCATCGAGCCAGACGGGCTGTGCCGGTGCGCCCTCCCAGGCACCGACCGGCAGACACTCGAGGTCGTCGGTAAGACGAGTCGTCTGGCCGCTCGCAACATCGTAGACGAACAGATCGGTTTGCCAGGTCATATCCGTATCGCCGCTGTAGAGAATGCGCTGACCATCCGGCGACCACGACCAGGTCGAGATGTTGCCATCCTCCGGTGTGATGTGCTCGACCGCGCCGGACTCCACGTCGATCAGCGCGAGCCGAGAGTGCATGCCATTCATCATTGACAGAGCCACGGCCAGCTGCTTGCCGTCCGGCGACCACTGCGGGCCGCCATGGTCGTTTGGCGTCGTCGTCAGGCGCTTGCGCTCGCCGCTCGCAACATCGACAACGAAAATCTGGTTGCGCTTGTCGCCAAGATACCCTCGACCATCCTGCTTGTAATCAATCCGTCGCGTCACGCGCACCGGCGGCGCGGCGTCAGCCTCCGGGGTGGCCTCATCGACATTGTCAGGGTCGACGACCGTCACGTAGGCGATCTGCGAGCCATCCGGCGACCAGGACAGGCTGGAGATGCCCTGCGCATGCCGCGTCAGCTCGCGCGCCTCGCCGCCGGACATCGACATCACGAACAGCCCGGATTTGGACACCCGGTCGGAAACGAACGCAATCTGCGTCCCATCCGGCGACCAGCGCGCACCGCTGTTCCGCTCGCCGGTCTGCGTCAGTTGGCGCGCGTTACCGCCATCGCGGTCGCAGGTCCACAGTTGTGCCAGCGAG
>JAMLIA010000095.1 GCA_023954495.1 Thermomicrobiales bacterium
CTCCGCTGCGAGACACCGCAACTCCTGACCCCAAAACCTCAGACAGCCACAACTCGTCTCGCAACCGCCCTCTCATCTTCATAAATCTGCCCATCGGTGATGCGCACGACGCGGTCACACAGGTCGATCAATCGCTCGTCGTGGGTGACCAGGATGCCGCCCTTCTCACGCTCGTGGACCTCCTTCGCCAGCATCTCGACCACCTGCCTCCCGCGCACTGAGTCGAGGCTGGCGGTCGGCTCGTCGGCCAGAATGATGCGCGGATCGTTCATCAGCGCCCGCGCGATGGCGATTCGTTGACGTTGACCGCCTGAAAGCTCCTCGGGATAGTGGGTCGCGCGCTCGGTCATGCCGAGGTCGCTCAGAAGGCGATCGGCCCGTTGCTCAGCCTCCTTGTTGGGCAGGCCGATGAGGTGCGCGATGAAGAGCAATTGCTCCCGCCCGGTCAGGTAGGAGATCAGGTTCGATCCCTGGAAGATGAACCCGTACTTCGCCAGCCGCAGTTGCGTTCGCTCCGACGGTGAGCCTTGCGTGATGTTGTCACCATCGAGGAACACCTGCCCGTTCGTCGGCGTCAGGAGCGCTCCCGCAATCGACAGTAGCGTCGACTTGCCCGATCCTGATGGACCAATGAGCGCGACAAGCTCGCCAACACCGACCGTCAGATTAACGTCCCGAAGCGCATCCACGCGGGATTCACCATCGCCGAACTGTTTGTCGACCCCCTGGATCTCAAGAATGTTGGTCGTCATGATCGCTCTCCAATTCGCGTTGAATCATCGGTTACCCGGCCTTGTTGATCGCGTCTAGTGGATCGACCCGCGCGATACGCGCGAGCGACAGGGCCGTGCCACCAACTGCGACAAGCAGGAGCACGCCGCCGAACAGGGCCATACGTTGGGTCGAGATGCTGTATGGGACCGCGTTACCAATGATGAGCGCGAGCGTATCTGCTATCGAGATCCCGATCAGCACTCCAACTATCGCCAGCGCAAGGACCTGCGTAATGAGCGTGCGTGCAAGGTAGCCGGTGCCGGTGCCGATCGCCTTCATAACGCCCAGCTCTGGCATCTTTTGCAACGTGATGATGTAGAAGAACGCGGCGATGATGCCGGCTGCGATGACGACGAGGAAGACCTGGATGAGCAACAACGTAGCGTTCTGCTCGGATTCGCCCGGAATATGGTCAGCGATTTGATTCCTGGTACCGATCATCGTGTTTGGCACTGTCTCAGGGATCATCGCGATCGCCTCGGATGAACCTCGAACCACGATTGCCGTTACATCATCCTGCGCTGCGCCTTGGCGGACTGGCTGGATCTGCTGCCAAAGATCAAGCGGCATGAAGACAACTGGTGCGAGGCGATAGGTCTTGCCGGTCGTGATCCCCACGACGGTGAGTTCGACGCCATCTGGCTCAGTTGTGAACGTGTCACCCAGCCCGATGCCGTCGTCCACCAGAGATTCGTCGATGACCACACCGTGCGCCACTGCGCCCAGGCGCTCCCCCTTCTGAATATGGGGCTCGAGCAAACCACCGGGGACGACACCGAAGAAGGAGACCCCCAGGAGGCTGGTCTCGCCTTGCTTCCTGATGCTCGCCGAGGACACACCGAGTGGCTCGGCGGCCTCAATCCCAGCGATGGATGCGATCGAATCAGCGTCGTCTGCTCCCACGGAAGAACGGTCCAGGAGAACATCACTCCCGTTGCTGATGACCATCCCATCGATTGGCATCGCATCGATCGCCGCGGTGTTGCCAGCGCTGAGACCATTTGCTAGCCCGGAGAGACTGAATACGAGTGTCGAAACCATGATGATGACGCCGGTGATTAACGCGAACCGCAGCTTGGCGTGCCGAATCTCACGAAGCGCAAGGAACACTGGCTCAATCCTTTCCTGACCGAGGCGACGCCGGTTCCGAGATCGCTCTGAATACCCCGGCCTGGTTAGTCACACTTGACTAATAGAGTCGAGTATATGATTATGCAGGTGATTAGTCAATGTGGACTATAATGCGGATGATTAAAGGAGGTTGAAATGGTCCAGCGTGATGCGGAGAAGAGCCGCAGTACGGCTACCTGGGATGAGCGCACCCTGCTGCTGCTCGGCGTCCTGATGACGCAGAATCAGCATGGGTATCAGATCAACGAATTCATCGAGAACACGCTCTGTCATGTCGCCACCATGAAAAAGCCAACGGCCTATGCGCTCCTGTCTCGCCTGGAATCTGCCGGCTTCATCGAGGTCCACACCGAACAAGCCGGCAATCGCCCCCCACGCAAGGTCTACACGATCACGCCGGTTGGCCGTGATCTCTTTCATGACCTGCTCCGCGCGAACCTGTCCACCGCAGACGAGTCGACCTATGCGGGAGATATCGGGCTTGTGCTCATCAACTTTCTCGATCGCGATGAAGCACTCGCCTGCTTACGCCAGCGCCTGGAGCGTCTCGATGCCCTGCTGGCACCCCGACCATCCGTGCCCGTTCACGGCGACAAGCTCAACCTCGCCATCGCCCTCGACCACCTCACCGCCATGCGCCGCGCCGACCGCGACTGGCTCGTTGCGACGATCGCTCGCCTGGAGCACGACGAACCCATACCGGCACCTGAGGGCAGTGCCCTGCCGCAACGTTGAAACTCTCGCGACTTCCCGTCAGACGGTTCAGTATTGGAGAATCTGTCCGGCTCGGGAGTTATTCCTGAATCTTGGGTCTTGAGCGCGCAATCATCACCAAGTAGTCAAATAGTAAGAGGAACAGACCCCCCCTGTACCATGGAATTTTGAGCCGCTGCGAAAGATCTCCCGCTCCGAGTCAGTTGGTCGTATGCGAGATCCGAGGTGCGCCGCGGTAGCCGTGATCTGCGACAAGAATCGGTCACTCACGGATTTTGGGGTCGTCAAGGATCAGCAGTGCTATTGCGCCCAGTCGCGCTATTCAGGCAGCCTGTACATATCTCCACCGGCGAAATGGCCTCATCGACGCATTGCTGGCGCAACCAACCTGTAAGCCCGCGTAAGCAGCCAATATGCACAGGAAGGGTTATAGAGACTGTCCTGCGCGTATGCGCCTGTCCCTCCCTTTTCGGCGCTGGGCAACGGCGCTGTCGCCCCCTCTCACCCCTCCGGCGCAATGTTGTGATTGAACCGGAACAGGTTCTCCGGGTCCCAGACGGCCTTGATGGCGCGCAGGCGGGCGTGCGTGGCTGGAGGATAAGCGTCGAGAATGAGTTCCGGATCGTCTTGCTGGAGGAATCCGACGTAAGCTCCCATGCTTGCATCACGCATGGTCCGCCAGAGACCATCTGCCCAGGCGTGCTGAGGCATCGCATCCTGGGTCGGGTCCATCCAGGCGCAAATGATCGCGATATAGAGCCGATGGCTGCGATGTGCAAATGCGGTGGCATCCGACGCGACCTGCGCCATCGCTCCACCCAGACCGCGCAAGTGCACGAGGCTGAACGGTGACGGCGGGCTTTCGACGGCTGCCAGCCAGCTGTCGATGACGTCGTCGCCCACATCATTGGCGAACATCGAATGGACTGCGATCCCCAATCGTTGCTCCTGATATTGGGTTGACATGTAGATATCGGGATACGGCATCGGGCGCACCGTATCTGCCACCGGCGTCGCAAGTGCTCGCAGCGGTGCGAGCGCTCGCTGTCCTTCCTCGATGCTGCCGGTCCAGGTGACGATGATCATCAGCACCGGCCTGCCGATCCATTCGGCTGGGACGAATGGCGCAGGTGGCGCGGGCATGACGTTCCCGATCAACGTCAGATCGTCCGGCGCGGATGCGGCATAGTCGAGGAATCCGCGTACGACATCGCGACTCAATGGCAAAACCAGATCCCCACCCAGGATCTGGCCGACGGGCGCGAGACGCAGCTCGAGCTCAGTCACAATGCCGAAGTTGCCGCCACCGCCACGGATTGCCCAGAACAGGTCTGGGTTCTCGTTGGCACTGGCCGTGACGATTTCCCCTTTCGCTGTCACGACGCGCGCCGATAGCAGATTGTCGATCGTCAGGCCGTGCTTGCGCACCATGAATCCGATTCCGCCGCCGGTTGTCAATCCGCCCAACCCGACGCTCGCCGTATCGCCGGTAGAGAGCGCCAGACCGTGCTCGACAGCATGCTGACACAGCTCGCCTGACGTGAGACCGGCTTGGGCGCGAGCCGTCTGGGTTTCTGCGTCGATCGTGATCTGCTTCATGCGCGACAGGTCGATCACCAGCGCGTCGTCCACCATGCTGTGCCGCGAAACGCTATGCCCGCCACTTCGTATCGCTAGCGGAATTCCGGTCTCACCGACGAACTGCACCGTGATGGCGACATCTGCTTCATTCGTGGCACGAACTATCGCCAACGGTCGTGCGTCGTTGGTTAAGTCGTGCGTCTGCCGTACGTCGTCATAGCTCGGAGACGATCTCGTTATGAGCTCGCCATTGATTCGTTGACGAAGCTGCTCAAGCTGGATGTCGATGTTTGTGGCCGGGACTTTGGCGGCTGCGGTTGAGAAAGTCAATCTGTTCCCCAATTTCTGCATAGTGCGCATGCACCCATGACGTCGTCCTTCGACGTCGCTGGGATTGCCTCATTGGATAGTCGTCATTATGGATTGCTGCAGCTCAGATCAACAGACACAGTACTCGTACATTCCTCGTACAGTTCGTCCTGCAAGAGGGCCGAAGCAGCCACGGACAGCCGAGTGTGTCATCGACGTGTGAGCCGTCCGATTGGCATGTCGACCAAAACGACAATACCGTACCGTTGGGCTGACACGGGTTGCATGTGTCGGTGTCGTTCCTCGATAGCCGCATCACCCCCATCTCCTGATACCATCCCTCCATACCGCGCCCACCCGGGTGAGGCGCTGCGGATGGGATGAGCAGGGAGCGCATGAGCGTCAGGTCGCCGATGAAGCCGTGCCCGTATTGCGGGCGTCCGATCTTTGCTGTGGCGCTCAAGTGCCGCTATTGCGGCGAGTGGATGCCGGAGGGCTTCGCCGACGAGCCGGCTGCCCCGCCGACGCCCGCCGCACCAGCCACGCCGCAGCCGGTCGCGCTCGCGCAGCTGGGTCAGCGCGGCATCGCCTGGCTGATCGATCTTGTCGTCATCACGCTCATCGCGCTGATCCCCGCGTCGTACTTTCTGCCCACCGAAGGCGATCCATCCGTTCAGGAGATCACCGAGAACGGCGGCGTCGTCGCGGTCATGTTCGCCATCTATATCCTCTATCCGCTCATCATGGAATCGCGCTGGGGTGCAACTATTGGCAAGCTCATCGTCGGACTGCGCGTCGTGAACCTCGACGGTACGCCGATCGGTCTGCGTGCCGCGCTGGTGCGCTCATTGCTCCGTCTGGTCGATGGCATGTTCGTCGGCGTCATCGGCGCGCTGGCG
This sequence comes from Thermomicrobiales bacterium, assembly GCA_023954495.1. NCBI lineage: Bacteria > Pseudomonadati > Thermomicrobiota > Thermomicrobia > Thermomicrobiales > Thermomicrobiales bacterium. The sequence continues at coordinate 5,409 of JAMLIA010000095.1, forward strand.
ATCCAGATGTCGCCCAGGCGCCAGCGCCTCGGCGATCGCGCCGCGCGGACGCTCGTTGTGCACAAGAGCGCAGTCGTCGCGCGTCAGCCCCATCAGCAGTAATCGCGAAACACAGGGAGTGACATGGCAGGCACGTTAGACGGGATCACCGTCGTCGATTTCTCGCGGGTTCTGGCCGGACCCTACTGCACGATGCTGCTGGCCGACATGGGCGCCGACGTCATCAAGATCGAGCAGCCCGGCAAAGGTGACGACACCCGCGCCTGGGGACCGCCCTACCTCGGCGACCAGAGCGGCTACTACCTGGCGGTCAATCGTAACAAGCGCGGAATCGCGATCGACCTGAAGTCGGACGCAGGCCGCCAGATCGCGCTCGATCTCGTCCGCACCGCCGATGTTGTCGTCGAGAATTTCCGGGTCGGCGTCATGGAGAAGCTCGGCCTTGGCTATGACGAGCTTCGTGCCATCAAGCCCGACCTCATCTACTGCTCCATCTCCGGCTTCGGACGCTCCGGGCCGTACTCGTCACGCCCCGGCTACGACCTGATCGCCGAAGCAATGAGCGGCTTCATGAGCGTCACCGGCGAACCGGACGGCGTCGGCATGCGCGCCGGTGTCGCCATCGGCGACGTCACGACCGGCATGATGGCGTCGAACATGATCCTCGCCGCGCTTCTGCACCGCGAGCGCACCGGCGAGGGTCAACTCGTCGAGGCCGCCCTGCTCGACACTATCGTCGGCTGGCTGATCAACGCCAACCTCTACTACCTCATCACCGGCGAGAATCAGCCGCGCACCGGCAACGCCCATGCGCTCGTCGTGCCCTACCAGGAGTTTCAGGCTGCCGATCTGCCGATGATCATCACCGCCGGCAACGACCGTCTCTTCGCCGCATTGTGCGCCACCATCGGTCGCCCCGATCTGCCGGATGACCCGCGTTTCCGCACGAACTCCGACCGCATTGCCAATCGCCCCGAGCTCGCCGCACTCATCGAAGCCGAGCTGGCGCGTAAGCCCGCCGCGGAATGGGCCGAGCTGCTGGAGGCTGCCGGCGTCCCGTCCGCGCCGATCAACACGATGGCCGAAGTGTTCGCCGACCCACACGTCCGCGCTCGTCAGATGCTCGTCGAGGTCGAGCACGCCACGCTCGGCACGATCCAGCTACCCGGCGTGCCGATGAAGTTCAGCACAACCGACGCCGCCGTCCGCACCGCGCCGCCAGTGCTCGGCCAGCACACACGCGAGGTGCTGCGCGAGCGCTGCGACCTGGACGACGCCGCCATCGAAGCGCTCGCCGCTGCCGGAGTGATACAGGTCTGGGACGCGCCGCCGGCCAGTTAGTGCGCGATCAGGATCGGGCTGCGCTCGGCCTGGATGTGGACGTTCATCACTACCGGCAGGTCGGTGCGTAGTGCGCGAGTGAGCGCCGCCTGCAGGTCGCCGAGGTAGTGCAGGTCGTACCCCGCTGCGCCGAATCCGGCCGCCGCGATGTCGTAGCGTGCCTCGGCCAGCTCAGTTGCGACCTCGCGGCCCGCGCCGAAGCGATCGCGCTGCATGTGCCACTCCGCGCCCCAGCGAGCGTCGTTGCCGACGACGACGACAATCGGCAGTCCCAGCCGCGTCGCAGTCTCCATCTCGCTCAGGTGATACCCCGCCGAGCCATCGCCCACCAGCACGATCACCCGCGCGTCCGGCCGCTCCTGCTTGATCCCCAGCGCCATCGGAATGCCGCCGCCGATACCGCCGATCTTGGCCGTTGTGTGCATCTCATTGGGCGCATTCCGGAGCGCCACACGCACCCACTGCGCAAACTCGCCACCGTCGAAGACAACGATGTCATCCGGCGCGATCGCCTCGCGCACCGCCCAGGCGACCGTCAGCGGATGCAGCAGATCGTCCGTCTCTTCCGGTGCTGGCGGTGGTGGCGGAACAGTCCAGCGCGATCGCCATTCTGCTGTGCTATCCGCCTCGCGGACCTGCTCGGCGAGGAAGGCCAGCGCTTCGCTCGGCGGGTATTGCGCGCGGAGTGTGCCGTCCGGCAGGTTTGGCTCGCCCGGCGCATCGATCACCAGCAGCTCACCCTGCTGACCGACATGCCCGCGTGTCAGGAAATCGAGCGGTCCGAGCAGCAGCGTCACGTCGGCGTCCGCCAGATTCGCCGCCAGGTCGGCGTAGCGCGGATCGACCAGCCCGCGCGGTGCGTCAGCCACGATCGGCGCGACGCCCAGCGTCCAAGCCAGCTGCTCCAGCGCGACAGCCGCAGCCCCACGCGTAGCAGCTGGCCGCACGACGAGCGCCGGGCGCTTCGCGAGTCGCAGCTTCTCAGCGATCTGCAGCAGCGCGACGCGCGTGTCGGCAGACATCGATGGGTGGTGATAGGTGTAGGAAGACAGCGCGTTGTCAGAGACGGCAGCGTTCAGCACATCGACTGGCAGCGCGACGTGCACCGGACCCGGCACGCCTGCCTGCGCCAGTCGCGCCGCCTGCTGGATCGTCGCTCGCAGATCGGCGACGTTCGTCGGCTCGAATGTCGCTCGACACAGCGCCCCGGCGATCCGCGTCTGATCCACTTCCTGAAATGCGCCCTGCCCCTTCTGCGTCGATGGGCTGGCCCCGGAGAGGACGAGAACCGGCACCTCCATCGCCGACGCTGCGGCAATCCCCTGCAGCGCCGCCAGGAAGCCCGGACCAGCCGAGGTCAGCGCGACCGCCAGCTCGCCGGTCGTCGCCGCAGCGCCGGCTGCCGCGAAGAGCGCCGCCGTCTCATGGCGCATGTGCACCAGCGGAATCTCGAGTCGATCCGCCGCGTCGATCAGTTCCAGCACCTGATTGCCGGAGACACCGTACATCCGCCGCACGCCAAGCTCGGCGAGCTGTTCCGCTACGACCTCTGCCCCGATCATCCCTCACCGTCCTCCCTGTCTGCCCAACCTACCCGGACAGGCTACGTGACGCCCGCCTGCGACACAAGCGCCGGCCAGTTACGACGTTTGTCGGATGCGTCGCACAGCGCCTGGGACTACCATGAGCAGCATGACGTCCTGATACAGAGGGAGGCGCATCATGACTGCTACAGCCACTCGCCCGACCGACCGTGACGCCGCCGTCCGCGTTGGCAAGCTTGACGAGATCGCCAACCCGACCGTCATTTCCGGCGGTCGCCACGGCATCGCCGTCTTCGTCGCCGATGGCACACCCTACGCCGTCGACAATCGCTGCCCGCATATGGGCTTCCCGCTGCATCGCGGATCGGTTCGTGACGGCATCCTGACCTGCCATTGGCACCACGCCCGCTTCGACCTGCGCTCCGGCGGCACGTTCGACCCCTGGGCCGACGACGTGCGTACTTACGACGTCTGGCTGGATGGCGATGTCGTCGTCGTCGATCCGCGTCCGCGTGACGATGACCGTCGCGGGCGCTGGGTGCGCCGCCTCCACGATGGCATGGAGCAGAACCTCAACCTGCTGCTGGTGAAGTCCATCCTCGCGCTGCTCGATGACGGCGCGCCCGGCGCTGAGGTCGCCGCTGCCGGAGTCGAGTTCGGCTCCCGCTACCGCGAGCGCGGCTGGTCGTCCGGCCTCACTATCCTTGCCGCGATGACCAACATGCTCCCGCAGCTCGATCGCGAAGATCAGGTCCTGGCGCTCTATCACGGCCTCTCGAACGTCGCCCGCGACTGCTCCGGCCAGCCACCGCGCTTCCAGCTCGACCCGCTGCCCGGTTCCGACGTTGGCATCCCGCGCCTGACCACCTGGTTCCGCTCCTTCTGCGAGGTGCGCGATCGCGACGGAGCCGAGCGCGCGTTGGCCAGCGCTGCAGCCGCCGGTGCCACGCCGGTCGATTTGTCCCACATGCTCCTTGCCGCCGCCACCGACCACCTCTTTCTCGATGGTGGCCACACGCTCGATTTCATCAACAAGGCCTGCGAGGCACTCGACGTCGTCGGCTGGGATCGCGCGACTGACGTGCTTCCCAGCGTCATCCCGTCGATCACCGGCGCAATGCGAGCCGAAGAGCTCAACACCTGGCGGCATCCGGTCGACCTCGTCGCCTTGCTCGACGAATCGCTCGCGACCCTGCCGCAGGCACTGCAGTCGCCGCGCCACAACGCCACGATCGACCTCGCCGATGCCGCCGACATCTTGCTGGCCGACGATCCATACGCCATCGTGGCCTGGCTGATGGAGTCGCTGCGCTCCGGCACGCGCCTGACCGAGCTGACCCGCGCGCTTGCCTACGCCGCCGTTCTGCGAGTCGCCCGCTTCCATACCTCCAACGAGTTCTCCGACTGGATCACCGTTCTCCATACCTTTACCTACGCCAACGCGCTGCACCGCTCGATGCTGCGCGCTCCCTCTCCGGAGCTGGCACGCGGCCTCTTCCACGGCGCAATGCGCGTTTATCTGGATCGCTTCCTGAACATGCCCGCCGCGCGCCTGCCTGACGAGCGCCCGACAGCAGCCGAATCGACTGACGGCCCCACACTGCTCGCCGACCTGCTCGAGCTGACCGACCGCGAGCAGCGCGTCAACGAAGCCGGCCAGCTCGCCTATCGCTATCTCGCCGCAGACCACGACCCGGCCGCGCTCATCTCAACTCTCGGCCATGTCCTCCTGCGCGAGGATGGCGAGTTCCACTCCTACCAGATGCTCGAAGCAGGAACCCAGCTCTTCCACGATCTGCAGGAAAGCGAGCCGCTTGCCGCCCGCCGCTCGCTCGTCGCGGTCGCCCGCTACCTCGCTGCCCACGCCCCGACATCGCGCGCCATGTACCAGACAGCGCGTACTGCGCTGCGCCTGCATCGTGGCGAGGCGATCTACGAATCAGCCGAGGAGGATGCTGCCGCCGACTAGCATGACCGTGCGACAATTCGGCCCGTGCCAGGAAGGGAGGCCGAATTGTCGACTACAGCAGATGTCGTCGTTATTGGCGGTGGCGTGAACGGAACCAGCACCGCCTATCATCTGGCGAAGGCTGGCGTGAAGAACGTCTACCTCGTCGAGCGCCGCCAACTGGGGGCCGGCGCGACCGGCAAGTCCGGCGCGCTGGTCCGCACCCACTACACGAACGTGCCCGAGTCGCAACTCGCGTTCGAGAGCCTGAAGGTGTTCCGCAACTTCACCGAGTACACCCACGGCGGTGACGCCGGTTGGGACGAGCCGGGCTTCGTTCAGGTCGTCGCCCACGGCTACGAGGACAAGCTGGCGGCCAATGTCGCCGCCCAGCAGGCGATCGGCATCGACACCCGCATGGTCAGCCACGAGGAGCTCGTCGAACTCGCCCCCGGCATGTTCGTCGAAGATGTTGGCGGTGCTGCCCACGAGCCGGTGTCAGGCTTCGCTGATCCGAACGCCACCGCCTATTCGTTCGCCCGCGCCGCCGAAGCGCTTGGCGCAACGATCTGGACGAACTGTGAGGCAACCGAGATCGTCCGCGAAGGCGACCGCGTCGTTGCTGTCGAGACCACCAAGGGCCGCATTGCCACCGAGCAGGTCGTCCTCGCCCCCGGCGCATACGCCCCGTCGCTGCTGAAGCCGCTCGGCCTCGATTATGGCCTCTACCCCCACCGCGCGATGGTCGCCATTTTCCACTGGCCGGTTGGCTGGAGCCATCGCCATGTCGTCGTCATCGACAACATCAACCACACCTGGCTGCGCCCCGAAGGGCCGCGCACCTCGCTGATCGGTGCCGAACAGCCTCGCAAGGACTGGGACCCGGACAACTTCAACGAAGGTGTCGATGAGGGCTACGTCGAATATGCCCGTGGCAA
>JAMLIA010000096.1 GCA_023954495.1 Thermomicrobiales bacterium
GTCCCTACTTCCCAATACAAAATCTACTGAAGATCTCGTCCAGCACCGCTTCGTCCACCGCCTCGCCAGTGATTTCACCAACGGCGTGGAGGGCGGCGCGGATGTCGATCGCCAGCAGGTCGAGCGGGACGCCGGCGTGGCTGGCTTCGATGGCTGCGATGACGTGCTGGTGGGCGCGGCGGAGGGCGTCGAGCTGGCGTACGGTGACTAGCGCCGGTTCGCCGCTGCTGCCGGCCTGCGATGTCGCGATACCGTGGAGCGCGTCCAGCAGCGCGTCGATGCCCTCACCAGTGCGGGTCGAGATTTCAACGGTCGGCGCACCCGGCAGCTTTGCGAGCGTTTCCGCATGGTCTGACGCAGTCGGCAGGTCGCGCTTGTTGAGTGCAACAACGACGCCGCCATCGTCTAGCCGGTCGGCCAGCATCGCGGCGATCTCGCGATCTTCGGGGTTTGCCGGTCGCGAGCGATCGATGACGAACAGGGCTATGCCGCTGGCTGCCAGCGCCTGTCGCGAGCGGTCGATGCCGATCTGCTCGATCAGGTCTTCCGTCTCGGCAATACCGGCTGTGTCGAGCAGCGTCGCCGGTATGCCGCGCAGGGTGATGGTTTCGGCAATGACGTCGCGGGTGGTCCCGGCGATGTCGGTGACGATCGCGCGGTCGGAGCCGAGCAGACGGTTGAGCAGGCTCGACTTACCGGCGTTGGGTCGCCCGACAATTGCGATCTGGATACCCTCGCGATAGAGCAGCCCGGCACCTGCCGCCGCGATCACCTTGGCGAGCTGAGCCTCTGCGCGAACGAGCGCCGGTGGCAGGTCGAAGGACGGGATCTCGTCGTCGGGGAAATCGGCCGCCGCATCGAGGTATGCCAATGTCTCGACAAGCGTGTCGCGCGCCGGTCGCAGGCGCTCGGTGAGCTGGCCGCGCAGTTCGGCGACGGCCAGATCGAGCGACCGTGGGGTGCGCGCCGAGATGACCCCCGCCACGGCCTCGGCCTGGCTGAGGTCGATGCGGCCATTGAGGAACGCGCGCAGCGTGAACTCGCCGGCCGTCGCCAGTCGCGCGCCGTGCGCCAGGCAGAGATCCAGCACGCGTCGGACCGGCAGGTAGCCGCCGTGGCAGCTGATTTCGACGACCTCTTCGCGCGTGTAGGTGCGTGGCGCGATCATGCGGACGATCATCACTTCGTCAATCGTCCGACCGTCTGCTGGATCGACAACCGTGCCGTAGACGAGCGTGTGGCTCGGCAGGTCATCGGGCGCAACGCGTGCGCCGCGCTTGCCGCGACGGAAGAGCGTAGCCGCGATGCGGCCGGCGTCCGGCCCGGAGAGGCGGACGATGCCGATGCCCCCTTCGCCCTGTGGCGTGGCAATCGCGGCGATGGTGTCCAGATACATGCTGTCCTCGGAGTACGGTTAGTCGCGATCTCGTTCGATGCGGGCAAGGACATCTGCGTGATATGGAGCCGAGGTGACGCCTTCGCCGCCGACCTTCAGCGCGGCAGCGGCGGCGGCATAGCGCAGGCTGGCCGCGACTGATTCGCCGCCCCCTCGCGCCGCCAGCAACCCACCGGCGAAGACATCGCCAGCGCCGACCGTGTTTACCGGACGTGCTGGATAGAACGGCACATCACGGCGCTGTCCGCGGTCGATTGCGCGCGCGCCCTGGTCCCCGCGTGTGATGACCGCGAGGCCGCGCTGTCCGACCGCTTCGACCGTATCGCGCGCTGCCACCGATTCCTCGTGCGAGACGACCAGCACGTCGATGCGTGCGACAAGCTCAGCCGGCAGTCGGAGCTGGTCCAGCCTGATCCGCCCGAACGACGTCCGATTCCAGAGGCGCATCCAGCCCTGCGGCGTGGTGCCGAGTACGCGCGGAGCCAGGCGGCTGACCTGGCGTGGGTCGATCTCCTGCGCGACCGGAGCGAGATGAATGACACCAGCGCTGCGCCAGAGCGGCGGCAGGCCGTTCAGGTCGATCTCCTCAGCCCAGGCATGCAGCGACTGCTGCCGACGTCCGCCAACGTCAACGTTGGTGAACGTCGTCGTCGACTTGCTTGACTGGACGATGATCTCGATTTCCGAAGAGATGTCGGTCAGCACCTGCTTCTGGTCGGGTGGCAGGATGTCAAGGTTGGCACGTGTCAGGATCGCCGTCCGCGCACCGTAACGCGCGGCAGTCAGTGCCGAATACAGCACCGATCCGCCCAGGACATCCCCTTCGGGCGTGCGGTCGAGTGTCAAATGCCCGATGACAACGACATCGGGTACGCGGTTCGCCATTCAGCTATTGCGGAAAGATGGTGACGCGGCGGTTTTCGCCCTCGCCGCTCGATTCCGTCCGCACATCGGACAGCTCTTTGAGAGTCATGTGGACGATTCGGCGTTCGTTGGCCGGCATCGGCTCCAGCGCGATCGGTCGATTGTTGCGCGCAACCTGCCGTGCGACGCGTTCCGCCAGCCCGATCAGCGACTCCTCGCGGTGCGTGCGGTAGCCCTCGATGTCGACAATGACGCGAATCCAGTCCTCGTTCTGCTTGTTGACCAGCAGATTGATCATGTACTGGAGGTGTGCCAGGTTTTCACCGCGTCGTCCGATCAGCATGCCCAGGTCGCGGCCCATGATGTCGATGAAGACGGTCAGTGGCTCATCGTTGCCGACCGGCATGACGGACGGGTTGTCGACGGCCATGACATCGGCGTGCACGCCCATGCGGTCCAGCAAGTCACGGACGACCTGCTTGGCGAGCGCCTCGGCCTCAATCGTGGCCTCATCGGTCGCGGCCGACGGCTGACGCGGCTGCGCGTTGGCCGGTGGACGCCATGAGCTGGTCGATGCACCCGGCGCGCCGCCCCGGCCGCCGCGTCGCCCTTGCGCGTACTGACGCGGGCCACGGCTATCGCGTGGTCGTCCATCGGTCTGGCGCGGTCGAGCGCCGCCGCTGTGCGGTGGCTGGCGGTCGCCACGCGGCAGGGCGACGTTGCCCTTCAGCTCGACGTGGACGAGGACCTCGCCCTCACCGTAGATGTCATCCTCGGTTTCGGCGAGGATCTGGACATCGACCTTGTCGCGCGTCGTGCCCAGTTGCTCGAGCGCGAGGCGAATGGCCTCATCTGCCGAGCGCGCCTGAATCTCAACGCTGCGCATGCGATCCATGTCCGCCCCCATCTGTCGTTGTTGCGTTTCGTCGTGCCGAGGCTCGGGTCTGCTCGGCCTATCGTCCAGATTGATCGTTCTGCGTTGATGAGCGTGCGCGCCCGGTCATCACTCGGCTTGCTGTCGGGTCGACCGGCGGCGATGCACCGCTCACCTGCGGCACGCTGTCATCGCTCGTCGTTGCCTGCGCCCTGGACTTCTTCTTCGAAGATGCCCCCGAAGATCCCGACGAGCCTGATGATCCTGAAGACGATGGCTGCTTACCACGCGCTTCCGCTGCGACGCGCTGGCGCTCCTCCATCTCCTTCATGCGGCGCTGCATCATGCCCATGACGCCCTTGGGCTGGTATTCCGCGACTTCAACGCGTTCGACCGGCTTGCGATGGCCGAGGCGGCGATGCTCCGGCATCTCCGGCAGCCACGGGAACCAGTTCTTCATCGAGCCCCAGCCGGTGATGAACCACTGCTGGATGACCGAGTAGACGCTCTGTGTTGCCCAGTAGAGCACAGCGCCGGCCGCGAACGTCCAGCCGAAGAAGACGACCATCAGCGGCATGAAGTTCATCATCGTGTTCATCATCTGCTGCTGCGGGTCGCTGGCCTTGGGCGCATTATGCGGCCGCATCATCTTCGTCTGGATGAACTGGAAGACACCGGCGGCAATCGGCAGGATCTTCAGTGGGTCAGCCTCGCCGAGATTGGGAATCCAGAGGAACGCGCCGCCGTCATCTGAGATATGGCGGACGGCGAAGTACAGGCCGAAGAAGATCGGGATCTGCAGCAGCATCGGGAAACACCCGGCTGCCGGGTTGATCTGATACTCCTGATAGAGCTTCATCGTCTCTTCGGTGACCTTCTGCCGATCCTTGGAGTGCTTCTTCTGCAGCTCCTTGATCTTCGGCTGAAGCTCCTGCATGGCGGCAGTCGATCGAATCGACTTGACCGTCAGCGGCAGCATCAGGGTCTTGAGGAAGATGGTGAAGACGATGATTGCCAGGCCAACGCTGCCGGTGTAGGTCGAAATCTCCCGCAGCGCCCACTCAATGAAATCGACGTAGCCGTGCCAGATACCCATGCAGGTGGAATGTCCTAACCAAAATTCGTGGCGCGGATGTCGGTGCACCAGGCAGCGACAGTCACACTCGTCCATGTTGTGCGTGGCACGTGGCCATTGTGCGGCCCCGGCCGGTCGGTGATGTGTTGGCGCGCGGCTGTCGGACTATGGAACTGGATCGTAGCCGCCCTTATTGAATGGATTGCAACGCAAAACACGCCATATCGCCATCGCGCCGCCTCGGATGATACCGTACTTGGCGATAGCCTGGTAGCCATATTCCGAGCAAGTTGGCTGAAATCTGCAGGCCGAAGGCAGCATCGGCGAGACCCAGTTCTGGTAGCCACGGATGAGCCGGAGCAGCAGGCGCTTCATTGCGTCGCGCTCTCGTCATCCTGCTGCGCCAGCAGGCGGGCTCGACGTGCAACTCGCTCCAGATCGGACGCGATGTCGGTGGCCGTTGTCTGGGCATTGACGCTGTTGCGCGCGATCAGGACGATGTCAAAGCCCTGTCGGAGTTGCGGATGCAGCGTCCGCACCGCCTCGCGCATCAGTCGCTTGGCGCGATTGCGCGCGACAGCGTTGCCGAGCCGCTTGCCGGCCGCAAAGCCGTAGCGGTTCGTCGCGCCATCACTCGGCAGCGCGATGAGGACGAGCGTGCGGCTGGACCAGCTCTTCCCGCGGGCGCGAACGCGCTCGAACTCGGATTCTCGACGGATGCGAAACTCGCGTGCGATCATGGCGTCACCGTGCCTGAAACGGCAATGGCCCACCCGGTGTCGGGTGGGCCAGGCACGAGCAAGATAGCCGTCGCTACTTGTTCAGTGTTGGCTTGCGCTCGTCACTGACCGACAACTGGTGACGGCCCTTGCGACGACGGGCAGCCAGCACCGCGCGTCCACCGCGCGACTTCATGCGCTTCATGAAGCCGTGCTCGCGCTTGCGCGGAATTCGCTTCGGCTGGTACGTCCTCTTTGGCATCTGATAGTCCTCCGCCTCTGGGATTGTTTCTCAATGCGCAATGGCCCCAGCAACGCTTCGCCCGCGCTCGACGGAGGCCAGCGCATACTATACGAAATCGACGCCGCACTCGTCAAAGCCTGCGCCACGCTTGCTCGCGACACGTCCTGCGCGCAGTCGCCATTCCTGACACAATTACCGACTATCTGACCGGCACGCTGGATCCACATTGAGGCGAGATGACGAAGGACGATCGACCGATTACACAACGACGACTGGCCCGGATGCGCGGCACCTTGGAGCGCCGCCAGCCCGATCTGACGATTGTCATCGAAGACGTGCACGATCCACACAATGTCAGCGCCATGCTGCGGTCGTGCGACGCCGTCGGCGTGTCCGGCGCTCACCTGGTCTACGGCGTCGATGAGCGCCCCGAGCTGAGCAAGGGCGTCGCGGCCAGCGCCCAGCGCTGGCTCGACCTGCATAACCACGAGTCAATTCCCGACTGCTACGCATCCCTCCGCGAGCGTGGATACCGAATCTACGCCACGTCACTCACCCATGACGCGGTCGATCTCTACGACCTGGACCTGACTGCTCCAATCGCGTTCGTATTCGGGAATGAGACGCGCGGTGTCAGCCCGGCAGGTGTGGATGGAGCCGATGGCTGCGTCTATATCCCGATGATGGGCATGGTCGAGTCGCTGAACGTGTCGGTTGCCTGCGCCGTGTCGCTGTACGAAGCGCTGCGGCAGCGGCAGGTTGCCGGGCGCTACGCTGCATCGACCTGGCCCGCCGACGAGATCGACGCACGACTGCGCTCGTGGCTCGTGCGCGACCGACGCGACCCGGGTGCCGCCACCACGGCGATCGAATCCGGCCCAATCAAAGCCCGCAACAGGTCTCATCGATAGGTTGCTTGCAGAGAATCCTTCAGTCGAGCGAGCCGTCACCGATGCCTGACGACATCACTGCGATCTGAATGACTGAGACTGTGGGACGCTGCCGAATTGACAGCCTGTCGCCGAAAAGCCCCTCAGTCCTTCGCGTCATCCCTGCTGTCGAGTCGTCGTTCGAGCGGGCGGATCAGTGCCAGGATGGCGACCGTCATCACGGAGCCGCCGATCGCGAGGATGAAGTAGCCCGCGCCACAGGCCATCCCGATTGCCGCTGCGACCCAGAGCCCTGCTGCGGTCGTCAGCCCGTGGACGCGCGACTCTTGTCGGAAGATGATGCCGCCACCCAGAAAGCCGACGCCGGTCACAATCGTTGACCCAATGCGGGTCGGGTCGAGGCGGCTGGCTCCTTCGCCGGTGGCAAAGTCCTGGACAATCAGGATGCTGGCGACCATGAAGAGCGCCGCGCCGAGCGAAACGAGCATGTGCGTTCGCAGACCGGCGCTCTTGTCAAGCAACTCGCGCTCGTAGCCGATGATCCCACCGAGCACGATGGCGGTGGCAATCCGAAGGAGTGAGTCCCATTCGGTGAGGTCCATCGATCGGTTCCCTCTTCGATGAATGCCCCCTGGCGTTGCGATCAGAGCGTCGTGACGCTCAGGTCAATCACCTCGTCAGCCGGAGCCTCGGTCAGGTCAGTCAGTCGGGCGACCAGCGCGTCGCTGTCAATCGGTGCCGCCATGATATCTGACGCACCCGCCGACAGCAGCGCTGCTGCATCAATCGGACCGGCACCTGCGACGACGATCACCGGGATCTGCTCGGTGCCCGGGTATTCGCGCAGCTGATGCAACACCGCCTGTGCATCGAGGCGATACAGATCATCCTGAATCACGATCGCATCCGGCAGCATCTCGATTGCGCGCACGATCGCGGCCAAACCATCTCGCACCTGCGTCACGTTGAAACCGGCGGCATCCAGCCGGTCGTACAGCGCTGCCCCGTTGCCGCCGTCGTTCACGCCCAGCAGAATCCGCCCGCGGCGTTGCGGCACGGGGTCGCCATGCGGGAGCAGGTCGCGCACGACGGCCGAGACGTGGTCCGGGCCGGCGTCACTGCGCAGAAACACCACGCGCCGCGCCGTCTCGCGCAACGACTGCGACGTGCCACCAACGAGCACGAGCGGTGTGTCTGCCAACTCCGGCACCGCGTCGAGATCGTCCAGCAGGAGCTGGAGGCCCGCTCGGGCAGCCTGTGGCCGAATGACGATGACCGCAGGACGATGGAGCTCAGCCTCGCCGACGATCGCACGAACGGACTGTGAGCGCGGATAGATTGTCAGCGCCGGAATACTCTCCCCCCAGGCGCGCCGGTCGCGCGGGTCGGCTGTCGCGACGAGCACAACCGGCGGCTCACCCTCGCCGTTGCCATCGGCCCAGCGGTCGCGGGCGACTGGCAACGTGAACCGCACCGTCGTCCCGACCCCTTCGCGGCTGGCGGCGGTGATTCGTCCGCCGTGCCGCTCGACCAGCAGTCGCGTGATGGCCAGGCCCAGCCCGGTGCCGCTGACCGCTTGCGTCGTGGGATGCTCGACGCGGAAGAACTTGGTGAAGACGTGCTGAAGGGCGTCGGCAGGGATGCCGATACCGGTGTCCGACACGCTGACCGCGACGAACGTGTCGAGCACTTCGGCCCGGACAGTGATCCAGCCATTGTCAGGCGTGTACTTGTAGGCGTTGGCCACCAGGTTCGTCAGGATCTGCGTCAGACGCGCCTCATCGGCATAGACGCGCGGCGCGGTTGGGTCTAACTCCTCCAGGATGTTGAGGTTCTTCGCTTCCTGAACGGGCTGGAGACTGCGCACGACGTTGCGAATGGCCGCAATGACATCGACCGCCGTCTGGTCGAGCTGAATGCGCCCGGATTCAATCCGCGACATATCGAGCATGTCGTTGACCAGGTTGACCAGGCGGTTCGCGTTGCCCTGCACAACAGTGAGCAGCTCGCGTTGCTGGCGCGTGACGTTGCCGGCGTCGCCATCAAGCAGCAGGTCGGTAAAGCCTTTGATGGCCGTCATCGGCGTGCGCAACTCGTGAGAGACGACCGAGATGAACTCGTTGCGCGTCTCTTCCATGCGGACGGCCTCGGTGACATCACGCAGCAGCCAGACCGACTCTGCCCGTCGGCGTCGGGCGGGGACGGTGCGCAGCGGGCTGACGATCGTGCTGACGACCCGGTTGCCGACCTGGCGCACGACAGACTGCGGATTGTCCTGGCGGTGCAGTTTCGGCAGCAGGCGGATTTCGGCGACGCTCAGCAGGCCGAGCTCGGTCGCGGGCATGCCGATGACAGCTCGTGCATTCACGTTGAACAGGCGGCAGGCAGCCGGGTTGATCTCCGTGACATTGCCGTCCGGGTCGAGAACGACGATGCCCTCGTTGGCGCTCTCGAAGATCGTTGCGTAGCGATCGACCTCAACCGCGCTGAGCTCTCCACCATGCTCCTTCCCGGCGCGGCGATGGAAGATCAGCCACTGGACCGCCAGCAATGCCACCAGCACGACTACGCCACCGACCAGAAGCGACATGCCGTCCAGCCCGCCGATGTCCACGCTGGATACCGCGCGCTCGTCGAGCAGTTGAACGCTAATCTGGGTGAGGAAGGATGTGTGTACCACCGACGAGTCCTGCCCGTGTATGTTCCACGCCGTGTAGGTCGCGGGGAAGGCTTTCCGCCTGAGCGGGTGGCGTCAACTACGATGATATAGTGATAGCCAAATTTCCGTCAGTTCTGTTCGATTCCAGGAAATGAAGACACACGCAAGATGAGTCAGACCGGCGCGATTGCTGACTTTGGTCGGCGGATTATGGACAACGTCGATCGGGTGATGGTCGGCAAGCGGGATGTCAGCGAGCTGATCCTTGTCGCACTGCTCTGTGAAGGCCACGCGCTGCTGGAGGACGTTCCGGGCGTTGGCAAGACGATGCTGGCGCGCTCGATCGCGCGTTCAATCGGCGGCGACTTGCGCCGCGTGCAGTTCACGCCCGACTTGCTGCCGTCCGACATCTCTGGCCTGAGCTACTACAACCAGAAGCTCGGGGATTTCGTCTTCCGCGCAGGCCCGGTCTTCTCGAATGTCCTGCTCGCCGACGAGATCAACCGCGCCACGCCACGCACGCAAGCAGCCCTGCTGGAGGCGATGGAAGAGCGCACCGTCACGATCGACGGCGAGACGATGGCGCTGCCGCGACCGTTCCTCGTGCTGGCGACAGAGAATCCGATCGAGCTTGAAGGTACGTTTCCGCTGCCGGAAGCGCAGCTCGATCGCTTCCTGCTGCGTATTTCCGTTGGCTACCCCGACGCCGAGCAGGAGTCGGACATGCTGGTGCGGCTACAGCGCGCCCACCCGATCGACACGCTCGAATCGGTGGCGACGCCGGACGATCTGGTCGACGCAGCCAGGCAGGTCCGCGAGATTCACGTTGAACCGGACTTGCGCACCTACATCATCTCCGTCGTCCGCGCCACACGCGAGCACGACGCCATCGAGCTGGGCGTCAGCCCACGCGGCACGCTGGCGCTGTTCCGCGCTTCACAGGCATTGGCGGCTCTGCGTGGCCGCGACTACGTGATCCCCGACGATGTGAAGGCGATGGTTCAGCCGGTGCTCAATCACCGCCTGATGCTCTCCCCAGATGCGCGCCTGCGTGGGCGCACAACCCCGAGCATTCTGCATGAGATCCTGGAATCCCTTCGAGTTCCTGTCGAGCTTGCGTGAGCGGCTCGGCGGAGAGGACGAAGCGCTCACCGGCACAGGGCGCGCCCGCTCGCTGTTCTTCAGCAGTGTCTGGGTCTGGAGCGCCATCGCGCTGGTCCTGCTCGGTATGGTGCTGCGCGAGCGTGCCCCGACGCTGCTGGGACTGCTGACCCTCGTCACTGCCGGTGGTGCCTGGCTGTGGGCACGGTTCGCACTGCGCGGCGTCGTCATCACCCGCACGATCGAGACCGATCGCCTGTTTCCCGGCGAGGACGCCCGGATGCGTGTCTCCGTCGCGAACCGCAAGCTCTTGCCGCTGCCATGGCTGGAGATTCAGGATCAGTTGCCGGATGACCTTCGCATCCTTGAGCAGCAGAGCCAGCCGAGTGGTGTGCCGGGTCGCGACGTTCTCCAGATCACGACCGCCATGCGCTGGTATGAGCGCGTCAGCTGGACGTTCCACATTCATTGCCCGGTACGCGGTCAGTTCTTCCTCGGCCCGACGCTGATGCGCTCGGGCGATCTGTTCGGCTTCTTCACTGCCAGCAGATCGCTGGAGAACTTCACCTCGATCCTCGTCTATCCGCGCGTCGTGCAGTTGGCGGAGATCGGCATTCCGCCCCGCCATCTGTTCGGTGAGCAGTCGACCCGCCGAATGGTCATCACCGATCCGTCGCGCGTCGTCGGCGTGCGTGACTATCGCCCCGAAGATTCGTTTCGCCATGTGCACTGGAAGGCAACCGCCCGCACCGGCACGCTGCAATCCAAGGTGTTCGAGCCGACGACGACGATTCAGTTCGGCGTCTTTCTCAATCTCGACACGTTCGAGCACTACTGGGAGGGCATCGACTATGAGCGCGCCGAGGACGCCATCACCGTGACCGCGTCGCTCGCTATCCGCGCGCTCGATGAGCGGCGGACGGTTGGCGTCTACGCGAATGGTGTCAGCGGTGGCTCAGACCAGCCGCTCCGTGTTCGCCCCAGCCGCAGCCCCGGCCAGCGCGGCGAGGTGCTGGCCGGCCTGGCCAAGCTCTCGCCGATTGCGTCGATCAACTTCGCCCGCCTGCTGCGCGCCGAAACGTCACGATTTCCGATGGGCAGCACTGTAGTTGTTGTAACCGCACTCATCACCGATGCAACCGCCGCAGTGCTGGTGGAGCTGCAACGCGCCGGACATCGCGTCGTGCTGGTGACCATTGATGAGGTTGAGCTGCCG
>JAMLIA010000097.1 GCA_023954495.1 Thermomicrobiales bacterium
AAGAGCAGGAGTATGCCGACACGGTCATCAAAGGCTTCCCGGATGGCATCCGTGAGACGGTGGCCAAAGCGCGGCACATGCCGAGCATCGTGCTGGAGGCACCGCTGGTCGGCGATGTCATCGACCCAACCGACGAGGGCGAGGTCGGTGCCGGCTCGACCGATGTTGGTGACGTCAGCTGGATCACCCCGACCGTCCAGGTGCATACCACCTGCTGGCCGTTCGGCATTCCGGGCCACAGCTGGGGCATCACATCCACCGGCGCGATGTCGATCGGGCATAAGGGCATGATCCAGGCGGCCAAGGCGATGGCGATCACCGCCGCCGAGCTGTACACGAACCCGGACGAGCTGGCCAAGGCGCAAGCCGAGTTCAAGGAACGCCTCGATGGTCGCACCTACGTGACGCCGATCCCGGAAGGCGTGATGCCGCCAGCTCCGCAGAAGCCGCGGGCGTAGGCGGACTGACAACTGAGCGTGATGAGGCGGGCCGGCACAGATGTGTCGGCCCGCTTCACGTTTGTTCAGTGAGTCTTCACCGCAGCGCTGCCGGACTTCCCATTCAGGAACCCGGAGTGACCAAAAGATCATTGTCGACGACGACCTCCCGGCGGACAGAACGGGAGATCATCAGCAGGCAAAGGACAGCGAACGGCAGCAGCGCCAGGCTCTGGTAGACCGCGACGTCGTCGTTGCTGGCAATCAGCGCAGAAACGTATCAGGATTGACACAACAATAATCAGGCGACGTTACTGCGAATGGTCGATCGCGTCCGCCGGATCACCAGCAGGGTCAGCCGGCGCTGGATCTGCAGCACGAAGCTGCCCGGCCCATTGTGCGGGCGATGCTTGACGGGCAACAGCGCGCCAAAGCGGTCTGCTGCGTCCATTTGGGCGGCATGGTTCAGCAGGCGAATGTCGAGATCAGATGGATTGATCACGGGATGGCTCCTTTCTGCCGCCGCCACATCGTGTGGTGGTATGCAGACAGTAGGAGCCAGCTACGCGGCGCACATCCGCCGACGTACGGAAATCCGTGTCGCGGTTCGAGGGTACGACGTACGTAGTGTTACTGGCCCACCACGTCTCATCGCATGAACAGGAAGAACGAACCGGCGGTCGATCCCTCCGTAGGGACAGCCGGTTCGCTCGTTGGCGCGTGATCGTTCGGCACCGGCATGGAATGCGCCACAGGCATTGGTGCAGGAATCCGTCGAGGCAGCCCGGTTCGGATCGCCCATCTGGTCATGGAGCGTGCGGGCGGTGGGAGCTATCTTCTTCTTCATCGCCGTCTCGGCGACGATCATCAGATCGGCCTGGCGCAGAGATCAATTCGATGCCAGAACAGATAAGGCCGCACTGTAGCCACCAGAGGCTGGAGCGACGCGCGGTCGTTTATGTCATGTGCGCGAATGACGACGGCAGCCGATGTGCTCGGCTGACCTGACCTTCCGGCCAGTATCGAGCACGCCTATAACCTGCTATAAGCATCTATAGAGGTTATGGTTCGCACACTGGAAGAGGGATCTGTGGCACAGACGAGTGCAAGCGACGCTGTTTCTTCGAGCTGGCAAGCACTGATGGATGCGCTGGATGGGATACCGGAAGAGCGCATGGGCGAACGCGGCGCGGCCGGCGACTGGTCGGTCAAGGATCTGCTCGGGCATATCGCCTATTGGGAGAGTCGGGCCGTCGCGCACCTGAACAGCCAGGTGAGCAATGAGCCTCAGCAGGATGTCTACGGCGATGTCGACTTTGAAGCGATCAATCAGGAGCAGCACGCGCTGCGGGAGAGCCAGGCGCTGAGTGACGCTCGCGCGGAGATGGTGCAGACGCACGAACAACTCGTCGCGCTGCTCGCCCGGCTGCCTGACGTGTCGCTGGAGGACATCGAGGGCAACACGTTCGGCCACTACGCCGAGCACACGCAGGACATCCTGGCCTGGCGCGAGCGGTCCGGTATCTAAGACAATGTTGCCGGGCGGCTGGCCGTGGCTGCCCGGCAGCGAACAGGATGTCATCAATGGCGGATGAGGGTTCGGCAACAACGCAGCAGTTTGCGTTCATCGGTGGGGCGTTATGCCTCGATTTCTCCAACACGGCGGACTGGCACGCCAGCGCGACGCCGACCGAGATGCTGCCGGACTATGACGCTCTTCTCGTCTGGGCCGTTGAAGCCGGCATCCTCAGCGCAGACGACACGACCCGCCTTCGCGTGCGCGCTGTGGCCGAGCCGGAAGAGGCGGCGGCGGTCATGCGCCGGGCAGTTGCGCTGCGCGAGGTGATCTATCGGTTGTTCTCTCGGATTGCTGCTGGGAACGAGGTCGTCCCTGCCGACCTGGCGACATTGAATGACCAGCTTGCGATCACCCTCCCCTTCCGCATGCTGACACACGAGGCTAATGGGTTCACCTGGAGCTGGCGGAGCGCAGGACTCGACGCGCCACTCATGCTGATTACCGCCTCAGCCGCCGATCTGCTAACCTCCCCGACGCTCGATCGGGTTCGCGAATGCGATGGGCACCCGTGCGGCTGGCTGTTCATCGACACCAGCCGCAATCGCAGCCGCCGCTGGTGCAGTATGGAATCCTGCGGCAACCGCGCCAAGGCACGTCGGCACTATCAACGCTCGCGCGGAGCCGCTACCGAGGGCATCTGAACGACGCGATCTGTGGTGTGACATTGCGGAACAGTTCTGAATCCGCTATATAGAAAATCATTATCCAGTGTGACGGGATCTCCCCGAAGGCTCCGAACACGTTGACCGGCCGAAGGCAGGCACCCAATGGCTGAACCCTCTCTGGTTGTGGTCGTTGATGACGATCAGACACTGGCCGGCCTGATCACTGAAGTGCTGGAGTACGCCGGATTCGATAGTCTTGTGTTTGATGACCCCGAAATTGCGGTGGGCCAGATCTCCGGTATCCGTCCCGCCGTCGTGTTGCTCGATGTCTGCATCAGTTGGCGTGAGCGCGGCTGGGATGCGATCGTGCAGCTCTGCGACAACCCGCTGACGTCCAGCATCCCGCTCGTCGTCTGCACGGCGGACGACGGCTTTCTGCGTGAGCACGCCGCCGATCTCGTCGACCGGGGCATCCCCTGTCTCCCCAAGCCGTTCGAGATCGACAATCTCATCGATGTCGTCGCCGGTGCTGCGCATTGGAAATCCGGCGACTCCGCCCTCTGCGAGCGCACGCTGTGACCGAGCCTGTTGACGTTGTGCGCCGGGGCTACGACCGCATTGCCGAGGAGTATCTGCGCTCGCGCGGGGCTGATGACCCGGACATCCGGCTTGTCCGGGAGCTCATTGCGCAGATCGATCCGGGTAGCCGCGTGCTGGACGCCGGCTGCGGGGCCGGCTGGCCGATCTCAGCGATGCTGGCCGAATCCTTCGTCGTCAGCGGCATCGATCTCTCGGCCGGACAACTGCGGCTGGCGACCATGAACGTGCCGGATGCAGGCTTCGCGGCTGCCGATCTGCGGGCGCTCCCGTTCATCGACGCGACCTTCGCCGGCATTGTCTCGGCCTATGCGCTCATCCACGTGCCACGGCAGGACCACAGCACCGTGCTGGCCGAGATGCGGCGCGTTCTCCAGCCCGGCGGGTTGCTGCTGCTGACGATGGGTGCGTCCGATCTGCACGACGACATCGACGACGACTACCTGGGAACCGGCGTCGCGATGTACTGGAGCCATTTCGGGCGCGACGAGAACCTGCGGCTGGTTGAACGCGCCGGTCTGGAGATCTTGCGCGAGGAGCTGATCGTCGAGAACGAGGGCTTCGGCGGCGGCGCGCATCTGTTTGTGCTAGCGCGCCGCCCCGAAGAGGATGGCTGACTATTCGGCGACAATCACCGGAATCTCAACGACGTTGATCGGTGAGCCGTCCTTCGCCGAGTACTCGAACACGACCACCGTGGCCGGTCCGGGCGTTATGTCGAACGGGACTGAGATATCGAACGTACCCCGCGTGCCGGTGCCCGATGTTGCCGTCGCGAACTGATCGACCACGAGCGTTCCATCGGCGGCGAGGATCTGAATCTGGAACGTTGCCTCGAACGTGTTGGCCGTTCCGGCGAGCCGCACCGGGCTGGTGATGCGATCACCGATCGCGACCGTGTCAACGAAGATCGCCGGGGTCAGGTCCTCGAAATCGGCTCGCGCGACCGGATGATCGAGGATGATCCCCTCGCCACCGAAGACGTCGACCGGCTGGCCGTCGAGTGAAAACACCACCGACTCAATCGTCGAGAACTGCGTGAGCGTGTAGGTCACCTGCGCGAGGCGGGCTGCCATCGAGAGGCTGCCGCCGCCTGATTCAAACTCGCCGGACAGATCGACCGTCGCGATGTTGTCGTCGCTGATCGTGACGCCGAGCAGGCGGGTGCCATCAGGCACTGAGGTCGACATGCCTGCTGCCTGTTCTTCGGCGGATGGGCCGGTCAGCAGCTCCTGCATCGCGGCACCGGCAACCTGCAGCGTGTGCGGCACCGTCCGGTGAGCCAGTGCGATCTTCTCATCACGGATGAAATAGATCGACAGGGTCAGCATATCTGCCGATCCGGCGACAGTCGCCGTCGGCTCAGTCGGCGGGAGCGTCGCTTCAGCAGCCGGGGTTGTGCTGGTCGGCTCCGCGGGTGCCTCCGTGGCAGGCTCCTCGGTTGGCTCCTCGGTTGGTTCGTCTATCGGTTCCTCGGTAGCGGCCGCAGCGGTTGTGCTGGTGGCAATGGGAGATGTCGCTGTCGCTTCATCGCCATCCGAGCCGCAGGCAGCCAGCAGGCCACCGAGCAGCAGGATCACGCCACATACCATCAGTACACGCCAACGCGACGTACTCCGTCGCTGGTCGCTCATCGTCTGTTTCTCCGTCCGTTTCGTTCGATGCCAATCGCGACTGCGTCCCGGCGCTGGTCGCTTGTTGGCTCTGTGACACAACAACGACGATCGCGATCGATCGTCACGTCCGACAGCATGTCAACACAACGGCTCCCGAGAATATCCCGGGAGCCGTTGCGGATGGTCGGTTAGTGAGCCGAACTATGCTCGTCCGCGTATTGCTCCCCAGATGAACAGCACGATGATTGAGCCGAGAATCGCAACCAGCAAGGTGCCGATGCTGAACGACGACATGTAATCGCCACCTCTGATCAGGCCCCAGACGAATCCACCGACCAGCGCGCCGACGATGCCGACAACGATATTGCCGAGCCAGCCCTGGCTGTCATTGCGACCCATAATCATGCTGGCGATCCAGCCAGCCAACGCGCCAATGATGATCCAACCAATGATGCTCATGCGTACCCTCCTGAGATGACGCCACTGAAGACCTTCCAGCGGTTGGTTCGACGGTGATACCCCACGAGATCATGTTATATCAGCCGCGATCCCACGATCGGGTAAAAGCAACTCGCATGCCAAAAGCCGCTCAGTCGACACCTGACACCATCGCGGAAGGCTGGCGTTGCTCTGCCTGTTCCGTTGCCCGCATCCGCTTGCGGTCCGGCCACCAGTTCCACTTGCCCAGCAGCTCAACGATCGAGGGCACCAGCAGCGAGCGCGTCACGAACGTGTCCAGCAAGACGCCGACCGCGACCGCGAATCCGAGCTGAAACAGATCACGCAACGGCAGGGTCATCAGTGCCGCAAATGTGCCGGCCAGGATGATCCCGGCCGAGGTGATGACGCCGCCCGTCCGCTCCAGCGCGTGCTCAGTCGCTTGACCCAGGGGCATCCGCTCCGACTCCTCACGGATGCGCGACATCAGGTAGATGCTGTAGTCGACGCCGAGCGCGTTGACGAAGACGAACAGGTAGAACGGCACCGTCGAGCCGATGCTGTCGTGCCCGAAAACGTAGCGGAAGATGAGCAGCGACAAGCCCAGTGTCGCGAAATAGGTCAGCAGGATCGTCGCGCCGAGGTAAAGCGGCGCGATGAGCGAGCGCAGCAGCAGCCCGAGCACGAGCATGATTGCCAGCAGGATGACCGGCAGCACGAGCCACTCGTCGTGCGTCGTCGCCGAGCGCGTGTCGGCGTTCTGCGCCGTTTCCCCGCCGACCAGCACGCTCGTCCCGGCTGGGCCGGCGCCGTCGGCTGCGCCTTTTGCCGCCTCACGAATGGTCGGGATGAGGTCCATCGCGTTGGAACCGTATGGGTTCTCGTCGAGCACGACCTCGATCCGGGCGATCGACAGATCGGTAGAGAGGAACTGCAACGCGCTCGTATACAGGCCGATCGCCTGCGCCTCGGGCGACGACGTATCAACACCGGCGGGCGGGCCGGTCTGGCCGGAGCCGCGCGATTGCTCAATCTGCGCGCGCACTTCAGCTGGAACCTGCTCGTGGGCGGCGAGAATGGCGTCGGCATCGGGACCACTACCCAGGCCGAGCGGCGCGTTCGGGCCGCTCACCCGTACGACATGCTCGACGCCGGACAGCGCCTCGCTCACAGCCTGCACGGTCGCCATGCCGTCCGGGTCGAAGGCGGACGCACCCGCAGGCAGGCGCAGGTAGACATCGATTGGCGCGAGATCACCGGCCGGGAAGCTCGCCCGCAGCAGGTTGAACCCTTCGACCGACTCCACATTCGACGGCAGGCTCTCCAGCCGATCGTAGCTCGGCTCGTACTGCAGGAGACCGATCGACAACAGCAGCATCGCGACGATCGTTCCACCGAGAATCGCTCCCGGACGGCGAAGAACCGTCTGCCCGATCCGCGACCAGATGCGGCTGACGTGCTCGGTCTCCGCGTCCGACGTGTATTCGGGCCGGAACGGCCAGAAGCCGTTGCGCCCGATGATCGTCAGCAGCGCAGGGGTGAGGGTGATCGACGCCAGCATCATCGTCGCGATGGCGATGGCGACGACCGGACCGAGCGAGCGGAACGAGCCAAAGGTCGCCAGCAGCAACAACAGCGCGGCGAGCATCAGCGTTGCACCAGCCGAGAGGATCGCCTCGCTGACACCCCGCATGGCCGCTCGCATCGCCAGATGCTTGTCGGCGTTGCGTCGCAGCTCCTCGCGATAGCGCGACGCGATGAACAGGTAGTAATCGGTACCGGCCCCGAAGAGGATGACCGTCATGATGCCGCTGGTCTGACCATCGACCGGCACATCCACCGCCCGCAGGATCAGCGCAGCGATGGCCCCGGCCAGCTGGAAGACGATACCGACGATCAACAGCGGTACGACCGCCACCACTGGCGAACGGTAGATCAGGATCAGCAGGACCAGCACGAGCGAAGCAGTCACCAGAATCAGGAACAGGTCGACGTTGGAGAAGACGGCCACGAGATCGGCGATCAGTCCAGCCGGACCACTCACCTTCACCTGCACCTCACCATCGGCCACCGCGGCGACATCACGTAAGGCATCGATCCGCTCACCGAACGCGTCGTCCGTTGGCGAGCCGGTGATCGGCACGACCATCATCATCGTCGTGTTGTCCCGAGATACGAGCTGATCGCGGGTCTGCGGCAGGTTGAAGATCGACACAACGCCGGCAACATTCGACTCCGGCTCGGACGCCATCGCAGTTATCGCCTCATAGACAGACTCGATGTTCTGCATCGCTGCGTCGGTCAGGCCATCGGGAGCGTGGAAGACGATGATCGCCGGTGTCGTCGACTGCGGGTAAGCATCCCGCACCATCTCGGCCGCGCGTGTGGACTCTGCGTCCGCCGGCAGGAACCGCAACCGATCGTTGGTCGAGATGTCTGACAGCATTGGCGACATCGAGATGATCGCACCAGCTACGACGATCCAGATCAGCAGGACAACCCACTTCCCGCGCCGCGAGCTGGCATAGTCGGTTACCGCACCGAGCATCAACCCACCTTCCAGTGATGTTTCGTTATGTCGCCTTCATTCAGTGAGAAGTAAAGCCTCTGTGAGACTTCATCAAAGTTTCCCGACGCCGCGTCGCAATGTCAAGAACGGGAATGCCGCTGCTATACTCCGCCCATGCCACGGATCAGCGAACGAACAATCGCCGAACATCGTCGTCGAACCAACTCTGCGCTGCTCGATGCGTGGGGCGTGCTCATGAGCGAGCGCGGCTACGCTGACATCACTCTGACACTCGTTGCGGAACGCGCCGGCGTCGCACGGAACACGGTCTATGGCTACTATCCTGACAAGGAAGCTCTGCTCCTCGCCTACCTTGATCGTGAGGTCGCCGGAGTGATGGATCGCGCGACCTCAGCAATACAGACAGTGCGGTCGGCAGCCGACCGCCTGCGCGTCCTGATCGAACTCCAAACCGAATATTTCGCCTCAACGGCGGCAGCCGGGCAGGATCTTGCTGGTGTGCTGAACCCGCAAAGCTTCGGACAGATCAGCGCAGCATTCACACCACTGCTGCGCCTGTTTACCCAGATTATTCAGGACGGTCGCGACGACGGCGAATTCCGCGAGGTCGACGTTCATAGCACGGCCAGGCTGGTCTTCGGATTGCTCGGAACGTATCGAGTCGCGCTCGCCGAAGGCACGGTGACTGCGACACAGGTCAGCGACACTATGCTGGATCTGCTTCTCCACGGCATCGCACGCCAGCCAGCAGCACCATCGACCAACAACTAACCTCTCACGACAGGAGCCACGATGACCAGCGACAACGCCCAGACTCTACCTGCCTGGCAGGAAGACGATTCCGAAGTATTCATCGACCTCGGACGGATCATGATTCCGCGCCGGGATGAAATCGAGCAGACGATCATGTCGCTGATCCCAGCCGATCCAGACGACGCATTCACATTCGTCGATGTTGCAGCGGGCGCGGGCTGGCTGAGCAAGGCGATCCTCGACCGCTTTCCCCGATCGCACGCACTCCTGCTCGACGGCAGCGCGGCCATGCTCGCCGAAGCGCAGACCGTACTGGCTGAACACACCGGTCGCTTCGACCTCAAGCTCTTCCAATTGCTGGATCTCAGCTGGATTGATGACTTGCCGTCGCGCTTGCGAGCGGTCGTCTCCAGCCTGGCAATCCATCACCTCGATGACGGCGGCAAGCGCGATATGTTTGAGCGCCTCGCTCCAGCGCTAGAATCCGGTGGCGCACTCCTGATCGCCGATCTCGTGCAGCCCGCCGGAGAATACGGCCTGCGCCACGCAGCTCGCACCTGGGATGCCGAAGTACGCCGCCAGTCGCAAGAGATCAGCGGCTCGCTGGACGCGTGGAACCTGTTCGACGGCGACGACTGGAACATCTTCGATCACCCAGACCCGATGGACACGCCCTCAACGCTCGCAGATCAGCTCGACTGGCTGCGCGAAGCAGGCTACGTCGGGGTAGACGTCTTCTGGGCGCTGGCCGGTCACGCGGTGTATGGCGCTTACCTCCCGGCATAGGCATGTACCGCCATGCTATCGACCTTTTTGATAAGTGCCGACCTATCTATCAATCTTTTTGTTCCCAAGATCCATTCAAGCGCAGTGCTTGAAGAGCCGGCTGATGACTCCTGAAAGAAGCGGTTCTCAGGTTGTTACCAACCTCGAAGCGTTGCACTGGCATTCTCTCCGCGCTAACACTGACACTCGCAACTCAACGTGACAGACCAGCGATCATCAACCGGTACGCGCATGTGCGCGAGGATCTCCGTCGCCAACCTGACGATCCTGCCGTTGTTGACGACGAACGGGCCGGGGAATACAGTGGCAACGGCTGGCTATAACGACCGCCAGCACGACAGGATGGACAGCACGATGATCTCTATTGACCAGCTCGCAGCAAAGACTGAGGCATTTCGCGCTATGCATAACGGCCCAGAAATGCTGGTTATGCCTAACGCATGGGATGCTGCGAGCGCACAGCACATTGAAGCGGCCGGCTTCCCGGCAATCGCGACAACCAGTGGCGGAGTAGCGGCGTCTCTCGGCTACGCAGATCACGAGGCGGCCCCGGTTGAGGAAATGCTCACGGCATCAGCGCGCATTGCTCGCGCCGTCTCAGTGCCGGTCACCGTCGATTTCGAGGCTGGCTATCAGCTGCCGCCAACCGAAATCGCGCGACGGCTGATTGATGCTGGCGTAGTCGGCATGAATCTCGAAGAATCGGACCACCACGGCGCGCTGGGCCTGACGCCGCCAGAGGTGCAGGCCGAGCTGATTGCAGGCGTAAAGTCTGCAGCGCGCGACTACGGCATTGATCTGGTGCTGAACGCGCGAATTGATGTATTTATCCGCTCCGAAGGAACGCTCGCGAGCCAATTGGAAGACTGCCTACGGCGCGCGCGGATCTATCACGAAGCGGGGGCGGACTGCATCTACCCGATTGGCCTCAGTGATCCGGGCGCGATTCAAGCTCTGGTTGAGGCGGTTGAAGTCGTGAACGTCACTGTTCGGCGGGGTGGACCGCTTTCGCTGGCCACGGCAGCCGAATGCGGTGCGCGACGCGTCACCTATGCTACGAGCGTTTTCCGCGAGGTGATGGCCGCTCTCGACACGATCGCTGCCGACATCCATGCGACGCTACCCGTAGCCGCGAATTGATCCGGACATCACGACACGAGCAGGCGAGTGTTCCACGTGGAACAGTGATAAGCGAGCCGCGCAGATCTTAGCAGACCGGCAGTTGACTGCTCCCGACATAGGCAGGCTCAGTCGAATGTCAGCGGCAAAGTGTCCAATCGTTCGGGCCGAGGTGCAGCGCTCTAACAAGCTGACCGACCGTACGCTCTCCGTACGGACAGGACCCGGCCTGTCCTCGCCGTGAGGCGACCCTCCGGCGTCGGCTGATGATAGCTCGGAATGAGCCACAATTCCCGTGGCCCCGAAATGTAGGGGCGTATCGCATACGCCCGTTTGGTCCCATGACAGGTTCCGTCCGGCAGTGACTGTGTTC
>JAMLIA010000098.1 GCA_023954495.1 Thermomicrobiales bacterium
GTCACCGTCGAGCCAACGCCGGCATCGATGCAGGCCTGTACCGCGTCACGATCCATGATCTGCGCGTAGGCAGCCGACTTCGCGTTGGCCTTCAACAACCCGCGCAGGATTTCGGCACCATCGCCGGCTGTGCCGCTCGCACCCGAGTCGGAGATGTCCGCCAGGACATAGACGCTGCCTTCTTCGCCGGCCAGCGCCTCTGCGATGGCGTCGTCGATCGGCGTCGGATGAATTGTGAAGTCCTCGCGCTTGTCCCAACAGAGCTGCGCGAGCTCGTTGGCATATTTCTGAGCCAGCGCCTGGTCGCCATCAGTGACGACAATCGTCGCCACGCCAGTGAACGGCACGTCGGAGAAGGGGAAGCCTCCGAGCACAGTTGCCGCGAGAACGCCGTCTTCGGTCTCCATCTCGCGCGCGCGATCGATTGCATCCTTCATCGGCGATTGCCAGGTTGTCACCATCGACTGATTCGGCGCGATGAGTGGCACACGAACGTGCGCCATCGCCGGGTTGACCTTGCCGTTGATCGTGTCAATCAGCATCTTCATCGCGTGGCGGCCGGTCTCAGGCATGTCGATGTGCGGGTATTCCTTGTACCCGACAAAGGCCGTCGTTTCAGCCATCATCTCGTCTGACAGGTTGGTGTGCAGGTCCAGCGGTGCGATGATCGGAACTTCGGGTCCGACCAGCTCGCGGATGGCGGTGATCAACGGACCTTCGCCATCGTCGTTGTGCTCCAACGCCATCGCCCCGTGAATGCCGAGCAGGACGCCGTCAACCGGCAGCGCTGCCCGAATGCCTTCCAGGATCTCATCGCGCAGCGTCTCAAACGCTTCTTTTGAAACGCGACCGCCTGGAACCGCGTGCCCGTAGGTCGTCGGAATCAGCTCGACTCCTTGCTCCTTGGCCTCGGCGACAATGCCGCCGTAGATCCCGCCAGTGCCGTCAAGATCCAGGATGTCCTGACCGCGAACGATGCCACTCGACCCCTTGGTGAAGTCGCTCAGGCTCGTTGGTTCCCACTGGAATGTGTTCGTCTCCTGGGCGATCCCACCCGTGACGATGCGCATGCGCATGCCTCTCCCTCATGAAGCGTCTGACTTGCGGCAGTATCGCCGCACACGCGGATATCAGCAACACGAGTCCGCAAGGCTATGGCGTCGCTGAATGGTATGCGGAGATGACTTCGCGGTACAGCGCGATCGTCTTTTCGGCGACGGCATCCCATGAAAAGTGAGCCTCAACTCGTGCGCGCCCCTGCTCGCCGAAGCGCGTCCTGAGGTCGGCATCAAGCGCAACTTCGTTGATGGCGCTCGCCAATCCCGCTGAGTAGGCGGCAGGATCGACGGGCTCGAACGTCCCCGGTCGCAGCTCGAGGTCGACCAGCAGGCCAGTCTCTCCGGGCACGACGACTTCAGGAATGCCGCCGATATTGGAAGCGACGACCGCCGTGCGGCAGGCCATCGCTTCCAAATTGATGATGCCGAACGGCTCATAGACTGACGGGCAGCAGAACACAGCGGCGTGCGAGTAGAACTGAATCACTTCGTGGCGCGGCAGCATCTCGTCAATCCAGATAACGCCCGGGCGCTGCTCGCTGACGGCGGCAACGCGCTCGGTCATCTCCTGGCCGATCGCCGGCGTGTCCGGCGCACCGGCCAGCAGTACGATCTGCAGAGACGGATCGATGTCGGGAATCGCATTCACTAGATGGATGATGCCCTTCTGGCGGGTGATGCGCCCGACGAACAGCACGTACGGCTTCTTCGGATCGACACCTCGCGCTCGTAGCACATCAGTCGACGGATCGAACTGGTATTCGTCGAGGTCGATGCCGTTGTGGATGACGTGAACTCGGTCGGCGTCGACCGCGAAGTTGTTGAGGATATCCTGGCGGGTCTCCTTCGACACGGCGATGACGGCGTCGGCGGCCTCAATGCTGGTGCGTTCCATCCACGAACTCATATGATAGGCGGCACCCAGCTGCTCAACCTTCCATGGCCGGAGTGGTTCCAGCGAGTGCGTTGTCAGAACAAACGGTACGTCCCACAGCATCCGGGCGAGGAACCCGCCAATATCGACGTACCACGTGTGGCAGTGAACCACCTGCGCGTTGAGTGTGTCCTTCGCCATCGCCAGGCTTCGTGAGAAGGCATCAAGCGCCCCGCGATAGCGGGGATCGGTGCCGGATTGCAGCTCATCCCAGCCGCGGTAACCGCGCACTTCCAGCGAACCGCTATCGATCTGCTGATCGCCGAAGGACCGAACTTCAACTTCAATTTGCCTGGCCAGCGCGCGACTGAGGTACTCAACATGCACACCTGCGCCGCCGTACACGTTTGGCGGATACTCGTTCGTCAGGAGCGCAACGCGCTTGAGCTCAGTCACTTCACCTCCAACAATTATCAACATTCCAGTAGTTGCTACTTGACAGCTGCAAGGCAACGACGATCCTATCACTGCCAGTCAGATGGCATGGACTACTCAATGCCAGCAGGACATAAAGAACGGCGGCACTGATTGCTCGATGCCGCCGAATACTTGCGATTGCTAGTGAATCGGGAGCGGGGGACGGGATTCGAACCCGCGACATTCTGCTTGGAAGGCAGACACTCTACCAGCTGAGTTACCCCCGCATGAGGTGCAAGTCGGGGTGAGAGGACTCGAACCTCCGACCTCAGCGTCCCAAACGCCGCGCGCTACCAACTGCGCCACACCCCGTCGCAGGTCGAAGTATACAGTCCGTGAGCTACTTCTATCGACTTCTGCGGCTAGACATTCTCGAGGATTGCGCGGGCAGACTGCTCGTCGCGGTTCATCTGCTCGATGAGCTGTTCAGCACTATCAAATGCCTGATCGCCACGAATGTGGGCAACGAACTCGATCTCAAGCTCCTGCGTATACAGGTCACCATTGAAGTCGAGGATATATGCCTCGATGATGTGGTTGTCGTTGTCGAATGTCGGTCGGGTGCCGATATAGACAATCGCCTTCCGTGCCGACATCTGGCCATCGGGAAGGTGAGCGAGCGCGGCATAGATGCCATCAGCTGGAATGCAAATTGTCGGATTGACCGTCAGGTTCGCCGTCGGAAAACCCAGCTCGCGCCCGCGCGCTTCGCCGTGCTCGACGGTGCCCAGCAACCGGTAGCGTCGCCCCAGACAGCGCTCGGCTTCCGCAACATCGCCGTTCCGGAGCGCACCGCGAATGTTCGAGCTGCTGATCATGGCGTCGTCGTCGTGCAGACGGGCGACGATCGTCGTGTCAAAGCCATGCGTTTCGCCGAACTGCCGGATGGTGTCGCAATCGCCTGCGCGGCCCTTGCCAAACCGAAAGCCCTCACCGACGAATACCTCGACCGGTTGAACGGTCGACAATAACAGGTCCAGAAATTCGTCGGGAGTGAGCGTCGAGAACTCGCGTGTGAATTCGATCACCGAAATGTCGTCCAGGCCGGTCGCGCGGAGCAACCGCAGCTTCTCGGACGGCGTGGCGATGCGGTCTGGCGCACGGTCTGGCCTCAACACCGCTACTGGATGCGGCTCAAAGGTGATGGCCAGCGATTTGGCACCGCGTTCGCATGCAGCCGTCCTGACCTTGTCGATCAGGTACTGGTGGCCGCGATGCACGCCGTCGAAATTTCCGATCGTAACGACATGGGGCGCATCTTCAACTACCGCCAGCGTCGCCTTCGCGCGCTCAAATGCCGTCGTCACGTCGTCTCACTCTCCGTCTGCTGCGAAGACGAATGCCGGTCGGATGCATCCGTCATCAACTGGTCGGCCCAGCCCCAGAAATCGACCATCTACACTATAAACGCGCAGCAGAGAATCGCCGGAATATGGATACGTGGCGCGTAGTTCGACCGACCGGCCATGATACCACGAAGCCGTACGTTCGCTGTCCAGGATCGCCGCGTTCAAATGAGTGACGGCTCGGTCGGGGTGCAGCGCAATATCGGTCCAACTGTCCTGAATGTCGCGCTCCGCTAGCTCATCGAGCGTCCATGATTCGTCGATCGAAAACCCACCGCTCGATACACGCCGGAGTCCATGGCAATACGCGTGGCACCCGAGCTGCTTGCCGAGATCGTGGGCGATCGAGCGAATATACGTTCCTTTGCCGCACTCGATATCGAGAAACAGATCGGGCGGATCGTAGGACAGGACAATGATCCCGTCGATGCGGACTCGCCGAGTTGGTGCGACGACATCCTCTCCGGCCCGCGCCCGTGCATAGAGGCGCTTGCCATCAACCTTGATTGCCGAGTACGCCGGTGGAACCTGCTCAACCTCACCGAGGAATTGCGTCAGGGCAGCAACAATGTCCTCGCGACTCGGATACTTGCCATCGCTCCGTGCGGTGACCTCGCCATCGACATCGTAGGTGTCTGTTGCTGCACCAAAGACGACATGCGCAAGATAGCGCTTGTCACTGTCTTGCACGTACTGGAGCAACCTTGTAGCCCGACCGACAGCGACAATGACGACGCCGGTTGCAAACGGGTCGAGCGTGCCGCCGTGCCCGACACGCTTCATGCCTACCAGTCGTCGGACGCGCGCAACCACGTCGTGCGACGTCCAGCCCGGTGCTTTGTCGATGACCAGAAATCCGTGGCGCATCGGCGGCCTAGTCGCGCTGCCCATCGCCATCACCAGAGACTTCGTCGATTGTGAGGGCCTTTGCCACGGACGTCAGGAACGCGTTGCGTGACGCGTCTCCGGGTTCGAGTCGCGCACCGGCAGCGCGCGGATGCCCGCCGCCATTGAACCGGCTGAGAATTCGTGCAACATCAACATCATCAGCCAGCGTTCGCATACTGACTCGCCAGCCCCACGGCTCGAGGTACAGCAATGCCGACGCGCGCGCGCCGATTGTGCCGGCCAGGAAGTTGACCAGTCCCTCGGCTTCAGCGCGGTTCGCACCAACGCGATCCAGCATGTCCTGATCGATCTGCGTCCAGACGAGCGGCCCCGCCCACTGCGTCCGCTGAAGAGCTTCAGCCCATAGCTGCACACTCGAAAAGGGCTTCAGGCGGAATAGTTGATCAACAATGACGTCGAGATCAGCGCCTTGCTCAACCAGCGTTGCTGCCGCACGCATCGTCGCTGGCGTTGTGCTGGGAGTACGCAACCCGAGCGTGTCGCCGTAGATCCCGGCTAACAGCGTCGTCGCGCAGTTGCGATCGATGTCGATCGACAGGGCGTCGTACATGTCGGCGATGATCTCGGCTGTCGCAGCGGCAGCAGGGACGACGAGGTTCAGCGCGCCGAACCGTGTGTTCGTGACATGGTGGTCGATGTTAATCGTATTGCGGGCGCGTTCAAGTGCTTCACCGTGTGAGGCATGCAGTGGGCCAAGACGCTTCTCGTC
The DNA here is from genome assembly GCA_023954495.1 of Thermomicrobiales bacterium. Classification (NCBI taxonomy): domain Bacteria; kingdom Pseudomonadati; phylum Thermomicrobiota; class Thermomicrobia; order Thermomicrobiales; species Thermomicrobiales bacterium. The sequence continues at coordinate 5,374 of JAMLIA010000098.1, forward strand.
GGAACAATCAACGAAGATGATGAGATTGGCGGTAGCAATGATCGCCGGATCCTGCTGCATAACCAGCTGTGCGTTCGGGATGAACTCAAGGTTCGCCGGCAGCGCCGCATCGCCTGATGTCACCATGATTGGCTCGACACCAAGCGCCTCGCAGATAGCTGCCATGCCCAATGCAGAAGATACGGCGTCAGCATCAGGGTTGGCGTGCGTCAGGATGATGACCCGTTTGTTCTCTCGGACACGGTCGCGGATCTGGCGCGCAATAGCGGGAATGTCCCGCAGCTCCTCGTGCTGGACGAATTCTTCGCTCGTACGCTCAGTCATCGCGACTGCTCGTCTTCGTCATCGGAGACGTTGCCAGCGCCACTTTCGGTTGGCGTTGCCAACTCAGGCTGCAGCTCATTCAGGATGCGAGCAATCGACTCGGCGTGGGCCATTGATCGATCAAGTCGGAAGGAGATTTCGGGAATAGATCGCATCCGGAGACGAGGCGCGAGTGTGCGGCGGATGAACCCCGAGGCATTGTTCAACGCAACCAGCGAGTTGCGCTGCTCTTCTTCGGTTCCGTAGACACTTGCGAAGAGGCGCGCGTAGCGCAGGTCCGGGCTCATCTCCACATGGGTGATGCTGACCATGCCCAGACGCGGATCGCTCATTTCGTGCTGAATAATCAGACTGACTTCGTCGCGAATGAGATCGGCGACGCGTTCCTGGCGACGATCACTCATGGTCGCTCTCCGTCACAATGACGAACACCGGGGTGGCATGTGCCGCCCCGGTGTTCGCGACATCGCTGCCCGATTTACTGCGTTCGAGCAACTTCTTCGACATGATAGAACTCGAGTTGATCTCCAACTTCAATGTCGTTGAACCCCTCAAGTGTCGTGCCGCACTCGTAGCCAGCGGCGACTTCGCGGACATCGTCCTTGAATCGCTTCAGCGAGCTGACCATCGTGTCGGTCAGCACGGTGCCGTTTCGCAGCACGCGAACCCGCGAATTGCGGTTGATCTTGCCGTCCAGAACGTAGAGGCCGGCGACGACATCGCGACTCGGGAGCCGGAACGTCTCGCGGATCTCCGCGTAACCGTCGGTGACCTCGCGCTTCTCGGGATCCAGCAGACCCGACATAGCCGCACGGACGTCCTCGATCAGGTGATAGATGACGTCGTAGTAGCGGATGTCGATGTTCGCGGCGTCAGCACTACGCTTGGCGGCGGCATCCGGCCGGACATTGAAGCCGATGATGACTGCCCCCGACGCGGCGGCCAGGTTGACATCCGAGTCGTTGATCGCGCCGGTGCCACTCAACACTGTCGTCATCTTGACCGCAGACGATTCGTCGTTCATCTTGGCCAGTGATCCCAGAACTGCTTCCAGCGAACCTTGCAGGTCTGCCTTCACGATGACTGGCAGTTCCTTCGTGCCGCCTTCCTGCATCTGTGTATAGATGTCATCCAGCTTGACGATGCGGTTCTGGTTGAACGCCTCGGCGCGCCGCTGCCGCGCTCGCTCTTCTGCAAGAGCGCGGGCTGTGCGCTCGTCGGCAACTACCTGGAACAGATCGCCGGCCTCCGGCAGATCGAGTAGACCCAGCACTTCGACGGGCGCAGCCGGCTCGGCCTTGCGGAGCTTGCGACCGCGATCGTCAGACATCGCACGAATGCGTCCCCAGGTTGCCCCGGCAACGATGATGTCACGTGGTTTGAGCGTGCCCGACTGAACGAGCAGCGTCGCCGTGACGCCACGACTGTGGTCGATCTTCGCCTCGATGATGACGCCGACCGCTGGCTTGAGCGGGTTCGCCTTCAGCTCACCAAGATCGGCCAGCAGCAGCACGACCTCAAGAAGGTCGTCGATGCCCAGATGCTCCTTCGCAGAAACCTCGACGATCGGGATGTCGCCGCCGTATTCCTCGGGCATGACACCCGCTTCGGCAAGCTGCTGCTTGACGCGGTCCGGATTGGCGGCCGGCAGGTCGATCTTGTTCATGGCCACGATCATCGGCACACCAGCGGCCTTGACGTGCGAGATGGCCTCACGCGTCTGCGGCATGACGCCGTCGTCAGCTGCAACCACGAGGATGGCGACGTCTGTGACCTGCGCACCACGGGCGCGCATCGCAGTGAACGCTTCGTGGCCCGGAGTATCGAGGAAGGTGATCTTTCGACCCTGAACCTCGATCTGGTATGCGCCGATTCGCTGCGTGATGCCGCCGGCTTCGCCTTCGGCGACCTTCGTCTCACGGATGGCGTCGAGCAACTTCGTCTTGCCGTGGTCAACGTGACCCATGATTGTCACGACTGGCGGTCGTGGCGTCGCGTCAGGATCGCTCTGACCCTCAGCTCGACGACTCTCGATCTCTTCAGTCGCGGCCTGAACCACGTCGGGGACGTGCTCTTCAGTCTCGATCTCGAATGCGCGAGCAACGCCTGTGGCTGTCTCGTAGTCGACTTGCTGGTTGATGGTTGCCATGATGCCCTGCGACATCAGTTCCTTGATGACGTCAATGGGTGTGACATGTAGGGCCTCGGCGAGCTCGGCTACGCTCATGACCGAACCGAGTGTTACTGGCCCCTCGGGTCGAGGAGGTGCCATTGTCGCTGCGCCACCACGGCTGCGGTTCGCGTTGTCGCCTCGGTTTGATCCTCGTCGACCGCCGCGTGGACGACCCCTTGATGGTCCGCCTCCGCGCCTGTTCCCTCCACTCATCGTGAGCTCCTCTCCTCGTTTCGTGACATTCCCGGCGGGGCAACGATGCTGGTCAAACGGCAGGAGCCGAGTCATCCGGCGGGAAATGTGTCTGTGCGTATTCACGCAGACTTTCGCGCGTAACGTCATCGAGCGTCACTTTGAGAGCCCGGTCGATGAGACGCGAATCGATCGCACGTTGCCAGCACGATCGTCGGCGACAGAGATAGGCGCCGCGCCCATTGCGCTTTCCAGTTGTGTCCACCTCGACGCTTCCCTCAGGAGTGCGAACGAGGCGGACGTAATTCCGCTTCGCGTCGTGCTCGCGGCACGCAACGCAGAGCCGCTGCGGCACATGGCGTGGCCTCGGCCCCTTGCGATTGCGTTGTGCTGGTGCAGGATTGGCCATGCCGCGCTCCTGCACCTAGCTCGTCGCTACGTCGTCATAGAGCGGCAATTCCTCGCCGCTGTCGTAGTCGTATTTCGCGCGAATCTCGCGGCTGTAGTACACGTTCAGTACGTTGTCTTCAACCTCGACATCGACGCTCATGCCGACAAGATCGCTCGCCAGCGGGCCGAAGTCCTTGTCACGGACCGAGATCATGCCGTCTGCACGAACCAGTCGTGGCTGTCGCCCCAGCATCATGAAGTCTTCCGGGCCGGCCGAGAACGCGTCACGTGCCTCGCGGAAGAGATCGTCGTTCTGCTCGCGCAGCGATTCCGGGTCGTTGAAGTCGATCTTCCAGTTCGTCAGCTTGTAGGCGAGCCGCGCGTTCTGTCCATCCTTGCCGATGGCCAGTGACATCTGGTCGGTCGGGACGATAACTCGAGCGACATTCTCAGCCTCGTTCAGCGCCACGCTGATCGGCTTGGCCGGTGACAAGGCGTTGGCAATAAACGTGTTGATATCGGGCGACCATTCGATGACGTCGATCTTCTCGCCCATCAACTCGTTGACGATGTTCTGGATACGAACGCCGCGGATACCAACGCACGATCCAACCGGATCGACCTTTTCCTGTCGCGCGGCGACAGCAACCTTGCTTCGCAAACCCGGCTCGCGAGCGATGTTCATGATCTCGACTGCGCCAGAGTAGATCTCCGGCACTTCAAGCTCGAACAGGCGCTTAACCAGGCTCACGTTGGCGCGACTGACGATCAGCTGCGGTCCGCGTGGGTCCTTGTTGACATCCAGCAAATAGACTTTCAGGCGCTGACCGGGTCGGTAGCGTTCATTGGAAACCTGCTCGCGTACCGGCATGACCGCCTCGGCCTTGCCGAGCTCAACGATGACGGCGCGCGAATCGGCGCGCTGAATCACGCCATTCAGGACCTCGCCAACGCGGTCGGCGAACTCCTCGTAGACACTGCCGCGCTCGTAATCGCGAACCGCTGCAGCACGACCTGCTTGGCGGTCTGCGCGGCGATGCGGCCGAAGTCCTTCGGCGTTCGATCCCAGCGATAGATCTTGCCAATGTAGGCATCGGTGTCCATCCCACGGGCCTCGTCCAGCGAGATCTGCGCGGTAGGATCCTCGACCTCTTCAGCGACAGCCTTGACGACGAAGATGCTCACGCCGCCCGTCGCCGGATCGATCTCGACTTCAACGTTGTCTTCGGTGTTTTCCATCTTGCGATAGACGGTCTTGAGCGCATGCTCGACGGACGCCATGACGGCTTCCTTGGGTATCCCGCGCTCGGCGGCGATCTGTGTGATCGCCATATAGAAATCACTTTTCATCAGCGTCACTTTCTCCTTGGGACACGCGCGGACGAGAGGCGCACGCCTCGGCGACAGAATGCAAAACCAGCATCCGGATTGGAGCGGGCGACGGTGTCGGTCTCGCGGCGGCGCGCTGAAAGGCCCTAACAATAAACAAAGTGGGCAAACGCCCACTTCGACCAAGGGCCAGTCAGTTCCACCCCCGAATTATACCAGTCATTAGACGTAGAGGCGGGCCGGATTCCAGTCGCAACTGAGGCGGAAGTTGCCGCGTTTCAGGGCTTCCACAAGCCACATGTTATACTGGCCGCGCCTAGGGGCAGTGTGTGGGAGGCGGGATATCCAGTCGATGAAGCTTCGAACCTGGCTCCGACCCGGGATGCAGATTAAGCGCTGGATCCTTCTGCTACTCGCTGGACTGATCATGATCAGTCTCGCGCTCGCAATGGCGCTTGCCTGGATCTATCGGACCTACGATTTCCCCTCCTCAGCAGCTGGAATCGTACAGGCCATTACCCTGCAGTTTATTCCCCATCCATTCCGTGAGATCCTCGTTGTCACTGTCGGCGGTGGCATTACGATCTATGGCTTCCTGCGCCTTTCGCGCTCAATGCTGAGCCCGTTTATGGACACACGTCCGGGCAGCCCGGCGCTCGCCGAAATCATTGCGACGCATCGGTTCGGCGTCAGTGAGCCGGATCTGAGGATCGTCACGATTGGTGGTGGCACCGGGCTCTCAACGCTCTTGCGCGGACTCAAGCAGCACAACGTGTCGATCACCGCGATCGTAACGGTCGGTGATGACGGCGGCTCGTCCGGTCGGCTGCGCAGCGAATTTAACATGCCGTCGCCCGGCGATATCCGCAACTGCCTCGTAGCTCTGGCCGACTCGGAGATGCTGCTGAGCGATCTGTTCCAGTATCGCTTCGAAGCCGCTGACTCTGCGCTCGATGGGCATTCGTTCGGCAATCTCTTCATCA
>JAMLIA010000099.1 GCA_023954495.1 Thermomicrobiales bacterium
TCGGACCTCGTCCAACCCGGTCCGCAAGGAGTCAACCGCCTCCCGCGTTGACTGGACCAGACCGAAGTTGCGTTCAGCCAGCGCGCCGAGGTGATCGATCTGCGTGCGTAGATCATCGAAACGGCGTTCGTCCTTCCCGGCGTCCTCTTTGCCGCGTCGGAGCGTCTCGCTCAGCTCGTTGATGTGCGCCTGGATCGAGCGCAGTGGACGACCGGACTCCTCGATGCGCGCCTCCAGATCGGCCACCTGCTGGCGCAGCCGCTGATCATCGAGCTGACGCGCCTGGAATGTCTGCGCGGTATCGTGGCGTTGCTGCTCAACGCCGGAGCGCACCTGGCCGAGCGCCATCTCGTAGGCCTTGAACAGCTCGTCGCCGCGCGTCTGGCGCGCAGTCATCTCGCGCACCAGCGCGCGCAGCTCATCGATCTGCTGCTGGAGCGCGACAATGCGCGCTTCGTCACGCCTGCGCCGCTCCTCGTCTCGCGCGCTCTCGCGAATATCCGGCCGACCGCTCATACTCCTCCTGACCCGGTGTGCCCCGGCTCCACGACCCATTCGTCCGTCGCCAGTTGCAGATGATCGGTGTAGAGTGCGCGGCCGACAATAGCGGCCTCGATGCCGGGAGTGGCAGCCAGCGCGGTCAGGTGCTCGCGTTGCGACACGCCGCCGGATGCGATGACAGCGACGCCCAGCGCAGCGATCCGCGCCGTTGCGTCGATGTTCGGTGCGTCGAGTGTGCCGTCGCGGCTGATGTCGGTATAAACGACCCGCTGCACGCCGCGCGCGATCATGTCGCTGACCAGCGACTCAGCCGATACAGCAGAGGTCGTCGTCCAGCCGCGCGTCGCGACCATGCCGTCGCGGGCATCGACGCCAACGATGATGCGCTCGGGTCCGGCCTCGGACAGCAGATCGGCCACCAGTTCCGGCTGCTCAATCGCGGCGGTACCCAGCACGATCCGGGCGACGCCGTCATTCAGCAGCGCCAGCGCATGATCGCGGGTGCGGATGCCACCGCCGACCTGCACGGGAATATCGAGCGCCGTGGCGATATCGCGGATCGTCTCGCGCTGCACCGGCAGCCCGTCGCGCGCGCCGTCGAGATCAACGACATGCAGCATCCGCGCACCGGCATCCTGCCAGCCGCGCGCAACCGCAATCGGGCTATCGGAAAAGACCGTCTCCTGGTTGTAATCCCCTTGATACAGGCGGACGCACAAGCCACCACGAAGATCGATCGCCGGAAGTACGAGCATCAGCGACCCTGCCCCACGGCACCGGCGCTCGCAGCAACCCCGCCACGCGCGACGATGTCGGCGAAGTTAGCCAACAATCGCAGCCCGGCGGTGCCGCTCTTCTCCGGGTGAAACTGGACGCCCATGAGATTGTTCCGGCCGACCATCGACACAAACGGACCGTCGTACTCCGTCGTCGCCATGACCCAGGACGAATCCTCCGGCACGCAGACGAACGAGTGGACGAAGTAGACATCGGTGCCATCAGGGATACCGGCCAGCAGCGGGTGGCCTTCCATACCGTCGGCATAGTGCAGCTGGTTCCAGCCCATGTGCGGCACCGGCAGGTCGGTCGAAAACTCGCGCACGACGCCGGGGATCACATCGAGGCAGGGCTGCCCGCCGTGCTCCTCGGAGTGCGACATCAGCGCCTGCATGCCCATGCAGATGCCGAGGAACGGCACATCGCGACGGATCACCTCCAGCACCGGCTCAATCAGGCCGCCGGCCTCAAGGTTTCTCATCGTGTCCTGCGCTGCCCCAACGCCCGGGACGATCACGCCCGGCGCGCCCAGGATTGTTGCCGGATCGGTGGTGAGTTGCGCAGCGACACCGGCCGCTTCAAGCGCGTTGGCGACGCTCCGGACATTCCCAGCGCCATAGTCGACCACCGCGATCATGTTGTCTCTCCTTTTAGAATGGGACTGCTCAGGCATCGTCATTCCGAGGACGGTCGAGCGCATCAATCGTCGCCACAACACTGTCGCCTAGAGCGTTCAGATTGTAGCCACCCTCAAGAATCAGCACCAACTTGCCGCCGCACAGCTCCTCCGCGACATCGCGCGCACGCTCGGCCAGCAGACCGAAGCTCTCGGTGCGCAAGCGCATCATCGCCAGCGGGTCGTCTTCGTGCGCGTCGTAGCCGGCTGAGACGAGGATCAGGTCGGGCGCATACGCGCGCAGGGCCGGTAGCACCAGATTGTCCATCGCGGCGAGGTAGACATCCTCACCGGTTCCGGCCGGTAGCGGGATGTTGATGATCGTGCCGGTTCCGTCACCCCCACCGGTCTCAGCCCGCGAGCCGCTGCCGGGGTAGAACGGGAACTGATGCAGCGAAATGAACAGGACCGACGGATCTTCCCAGAAGATCGCCTGAGTCCCGTTGCCGTGGTGGACATCCCAGTCCACGATCGCGACGCGCTGAATACCGTGGGCCGCTTGCGCGTGTCGCGCGGCGATGGCGACCGAATTCAGCAAGCAAAAGCCCATCGCGCGGTACGGCTCGGCGTGATGCCCCGGCGGACGGGCGAGCGAAAACGCTCGCGGCGCGCGCCCTTCGATCACCGCGTCAACGGCTTCGCAGGCACCACCGGCTGCCAACAGCGCCGTCTCCCACGACAGCGGCGAGACCCAGGTGTCCGGGTCGAGCCAGCCACCACCACGTTCGCCGATGCCGCGAATGCGTTCGACCAGCGCCGGTGCGTGGACAGCCAGCACCTGCTCTTCAGTTGCGGACGACGGAGTCAGCATCGGCAGAACATCGAACAGACCAGCCGTGCGCAGCGCATGGTCGATCGCCACCCAACGGTCCGGCGACTCTGGGTGTGATTCGGTCTCGTGATCCAGATAGGCTTCCGACCAGACAATGGCCGTCCGGGTGCCATCGACGCTCATACTGCGCAGTATACGGGTAGCGCCCAGCACCTGAATTCAGTCATCCGCCGTCCGGCGCGTCCCACCGAAGACCTGCACCGATGTCGGCTCCAGCTCCAGCCGCACCGTGTCGCCGCGCTCGACGACGACCTCCAATTGCTTCGCGGGTCGACCTGCCGTGTCGTCCGTCGTGACGATCAGGTCAGCGGATGGCGCAGCGTCAGGGTCGCCCGTGACCACGGTCTGGCCGCTGGCCGGGATGCGGCCCGGTGTCAGGGCGATGACGATGCTCATCGAGCGTCGCCGAACGACGACGGCTGACGCTTGCGCGTCGTCGCGCGTGCCGAGGACAGCGACCTGCAGCAGTCCGCCATCGATGGTCACGAGATCGCCGGTGTAGCGCACATCAATCCCCAGCCGCCGGGCAGATTGCTCGATGCTCGTCCAGGCCGACGCGGCACCCGGCGCACCGGCGACGATGACCGTCGCGGGCTGTACCTCATCGACGATAGCCAGCAGTGCCGGTGCCACCTCGTCGTTGGCGGGCGCGATCACAATATCCGGGCGCGTGCTCAGCGCCATCGACAGACGGCTGACAATTGAGAGCGCTTCCTCGCGATCGACGGTGTTCAGGATGAGGATGCGGCGGTCAGGTTCCTCAATCATCGCGCTCGGCTGTCCGCCGGTGTTGGTCACAATGACTTGCGCCTGATGCGGTGTTGTCAGCCAGAGGACTGCCGGGATACCCGCTGCCGCGACCACCGCCGCGACCAGACCGATGATGACGAGCAGGCGACGGTCTCGCCAGATGGCCGTGCGCTGTGTCGCGCGGCCGGACGCGCTCATTGCGTCGGGCTGTAGTAGGTCAGATCGACCGGTGAGCCAACTGGCACGCTCGCGCCCCACCCCAGCGTGCTGGTCAGAATGCCGCCAACCGGGAAGCTATCGCAGTCGAACGCCGGATCGACCAGTTGGAGAACACGGTCGCAGGTCAGCGGCACGACGCTCGTAACGACGAGGCCGGCCGACTCCATCTCCGAGACACCCTCCTGGTAGTCGACACCGTAGACGTACGGGACGACAGCGCCCTCTTCGGGCCGCACGACAATCGTGATCGTCGCTCCAGCTGGGGCTGAGCCGGACGGCTCGGTGCGGATGACACTGCCCGGATCTACCGCATCACTGGCCTCGTCCTCGCGGACCACAGTAAAGCCCAGCGCGCCCAGTTGCGAAATAGCCGCGTCGACGGCCATGCCGCTCACATCGGGAATCGAGACTGTCGCCGCACCGCTGCTCACCACGACCGAAACAACATCGCCGACCGGATGCATCGACCCGGCCACCGGCTGCTGGCTGATCACCTGCCCGACCGGCACATCAGCATCGGGCTGCTGAGTAACAATCAGCGTCCAGTACTCGCTGATTGTCGCGGCAGCATCCGCCTGATCCATCCCGACCAGCGACGGCACCTCCTGCATCGCGACCTGATCGGTCGTCGTCGCGGTTGGTGATGGCGTGGCCGTGGCAGACAGCGGCTGCGTCGGAACGATGCCCGGCAGCGTCACGGTCGGCGCGGTCGATGGCGGCTGGGTGGGCGTCGAGGTCGGCAACACGACGGCGTTCGCGGGCTGGCCGGTGGCAGTCGGCTCAAGATCGGCAGCAAAGATGCCGGGGCCGACCCTGAACGCCAGCAAGATCAACCCGACGATCGTCAGCAGGATCGCCGAGCCTATCAGCCAGGTGACGCAGCCAACATCATCGCGGTTCGCCCGCGTCTCCGGCGCTGGATAGCTGCGATAGGCGCGCACATCTCGCCGCGCCGCCGTCGGTCGCGTGGACATCTGGCCGGTCTGCTGGCGCACCGCGCCGCTGCCACGCACAACCGGCGGCGCTGCAGCCGGTCGCGGCGTACGAGCGACAGGTGGCGGTGGCGTCTGCGTGTGCGGCACGGCGCGCGTCTGTTCCACACGCGGCGCGGCTGTTCGGGCCGGCAGGTTCCAGTGGCGCAGCGCGGCAGCCAGCGCGTTACCCGTTGGGTACCGGTCGCCCGGCTCCTTGGCCAGCGCCTTCAGCACAATTGCATCGACGGCCGCCGGAATGGCCGCGTTGTATGTCGATGGCGCGGGCGGCGGCGTATTGACGTGCTGCATCGCGACGCCGACCGGCGTATCCGCCTCAAACGGCAGCCGCTTGGTCAGCATCTCGAACAGCACGACGCCGGTCGAGTACAGGTCCGACGCCGGCGTGGCCGGCTCCCCGCGCGCCTGTTCCGGCGACACGTAATGGACCGTGCCCATGCCGGTACCGGCCTCGGTCAGGTTGACGTCCTGCGCGCCCTTGGCGATGCCAAAGTCCACGACCTTCGCGTTGCCATCGCGATCGACGAGGATGTTCTGCGGCTTGATGTCGCGATGGACGAGCTGGCGCTGATGCGCGTAATCCAGCGCCGACGCGACCTGCCCGATGACAAAGACGGCCCCTTCGACCGAGAACGGCCCCTGGCGACGGATCAGATCCTTCAGGCTCGGGCCGCGGATGTACTCCATAACAATGTAGTGACGGTCGCCATCGGTGCCGACGTCGTAGACATTGACGATGTTGGGATGAGAGAAGCCGGCAGCGGCTTGCGCCTCGCGCTCGAAGCGGTGCAGGAAGTTGGCGTCGCTGGCGTACTGGCGGCGCAGCACCTTGACGGCGACGGCGCGATGCAGCAGCAGATCCTGCGCACGGTAGACGACGGCCATGCCCCCTTCGCCGAGGACATCGCCGAGTCGGTACCGCCCGTTCAGCACCGTCTGCTGTTGCTCCACCAGCCGACCTCCGGCGGTTCGTTGCCCGTACCACGCAGCGCCCGCGCGACTCGCGTTGCGGCGACAAGATCCGGCGCGCCCATCGAACGCGCCACCCGCGTCGCACCCGCATCCGGCGGCATGCGCAGCGCAATCGCTGCTGCTTCGGCCAAGGTTGCTACGAGAGCGTAGAGCGTTGGCCCAGCCCCACTGGCCGTCACGCAACTCGCTCCCGCCTGCCAAAGACAATCGTAAGCGTACCGTACCTCAGGGATACCGAGGAGTTGACGCTGAAATGCGTTTGGCGGCTCCGTCGGCCAGCAATTGCCTTCAGACATCTCGACGGCCAGCGCGCGCGTCGCCGCTCCGTCGCTGAAATCCTCCGGTTGCAGGCCCCGGTACAGCGCCACCGTCTTGCCGTCGATCTGCACGTCCGGCGTGACCAGCACGAACCAGCAGTCGATATCCGGCAATGGCTCCAGTGTCGTCCCGGTGCCGGTGGCCAGCGCCCGACCACTCGGGCCGAGGAAGAACGGCACATCGCTGCCCAGACGCGCTGCGTGCGCAGCCAGCGTCGCCTCGTCCGCCTCCGGCAGCGCCAGCCGTAGCGCGAGCGCCGCGTCGGACGATCCGCCACCCAACCCTGCCGCCGCTGGCACCCACTTGACCACCCGCAGATCGCCGGTCCAGCGCTCACGATCCGGCGCGAACGAAAGTGCGCGCGCGACGAGATCGGCATCCGGCGGCACACCTTGCGGCCCAGTGTAGGTGAACGGCTGCCCGGTCACCCGCCAGACAAAGCGATCGGCCAGACTGATTGCCTGCAGCACGGTCACGACCTCATGATAGCCATCCGGCCGCCGCCCGAGCACCTCCAGCCCGAGGTTGACCTTCGCTGCAGCACGCGCCGACAGCTGCCGCGCACTCACTGCACGGCCCCGGCATCGGCCAGCGCGCGAAAGACGGCGAGCCAGTCCGCAACCTGCAGCCGCTCGGCGCGCTCCGTTGACCGCACACCTGCGCGTTCCAGCGCCGCCTCGACGATCCCGCGCTCGACACCAAGCCCGCTCGACAGCGTGTTCGCCAACTGCTTGCGGCGCTGCGCGAACCCGGCCTGCACGACCCGGAAGAACGCGGCGTGCTCGTCTCGCGGCAGCAACGGATCGCGCGTCTCAATCCGGATCACCGCCGATTCGACGCGCGGCGGCGGAATGAACGCGCCCCCGCCGATGCGAAACAGGATGCGCGGCGAGCCATAGAACTGCACAGCGACGGCCAGCAGGCTCATCTGCGGCGGTGCGGCGGCCATGCGCTCGGCCACCTCACGCTGCACCATGATCGTCAGTACGCGCGGCGGCGGGTCGGCCTCCTGCAAGCGCCGCACGATCGCCGTGCCAACCGAGTACGGCAAGTTCGCCACGACCGAATAGCGCTGCCCAACCAGCGCGACCGGGTCGATCTGCAGCGCGTCGCCCTCGACGATCTCGACGTTGGACGGCATCACCTCGGGCAAGTGCGCAGCCAGCCGCCGATCCAGCTCGATCGCCACCACGCGCTCGGCGCGCGCAGCCAGCTCTTCGGTCAGGATGCCCAGCCCCGGCCCGACTTCCAGCACCGTCTCGCCCGGCTCGATCCCGGCAGCCTCAGCGATCCGGCGCACAATCCCGCGATCGTGCAGGAAGTTCTGCCCAAGAGCCTTGCTCGGCTCAATCCCGAGGGCGGCCATGCGGTCGCGATAGGAGGTCATGGGGAGACCTCACCCCCCCGGCCCCCCTCTCCCGTGGGGAGAGGGGGGTGTCCTGTGGCCAGATGAGTGGATGCCGGGTGGCGGACCCCTCCCCTGTGAAGGGAAGGGTCCCGGCTTCGTAGGGACATCGCTGGCGCTGTCCGCCGCCCGCAGGCGGCCATTTGTGGCGTAAGAGCACGTGGAACGGCTGCCATCATCATGCACGCAGAATAAAGCACGGGCGAGCCATTGGCCGCCCGTGCTTCATACATGCTTGCCCACACGCCGCGACCTACCGGACGCTGATGCCGGTGCCGGACATCACGCGGCCGATCTGCCAGATCGACAGACCGACTTCGGCGAAGTCGGCGCGGAGGGCGTCGGCGTCCTTCTCGGCGATGGACACGAGCAGGCCGCCGGACGTCTCGGGGCTGTAAAGCAGCCGGACGACGTCGGCATCGACGGCAGGATCGTGCGTGACGCCGCACTCCGGCAGCGTCTCGTAGTAGCTGCGGTTGCGATCTGCGCCACCGGGGAAGCGACCCTCGGCGGCGTAGCGCAGCGCGCCCGGCAGCCAGGGCAACGCGGCAGCATCGAGCTCAGCACTGACACCGCTCTTGATCGCCACCTCAGTCAGATGGCCAGCCAGGCCATAGCCGGTAATGTCGGTGCAGGCGTTCGCGCCGCTCTCACGGATGATGCGCGACGATGCCTTGTTCAGCATCAGCATGCTGGCGATGGCCGCTTCGGCGTCGGCCTCGTCGGCACCCTCCTGCTTGATCGACGTCGTGATGACGCCGGTGCCCAGCGGCTTGGTCAGGAACAGCAGATCGCCCGGTTGCGCCCCGGCCTTGGTCAGGATGCGATCCGGATGGATCGTGCCGGTCACGACAATGCCGTACTTCGGTTCATCATCGACGACGGTATGTCCGCCAGCGATGATCAGACCCGCCTCGGCCGCCTTCGCCGCGCCACCTTCGAAGATGCGGGTTAGGATGTCGAGCGGCAGGTTGTCCGGGAACGCGGCAATGTTCAGGCCGAGCAGCACGTCGCCACCCATGGCGAAGACGTCGCTCATCGAGTTCGCCGCAGCGATCGCGCCGTAGAGGTAGGGGTCGTCAACAACCGGTGGGAAGAAGTCCACCGTCTGGACGATCGCCTGCTCGTCGGACAGCTTATAGACCGCCGCATCGTCGCTCGTCTGCAAGCCAACCAGCAGGTTGGGATCAGTCGCAACGATCGACAGCGGTTGCAGTACTTGCGCCAGGGCCCCTGGCGCGAGCTTGGCTGCTCAGCCGGCGCAGGACGCCAGCGTCGTCAGCCTGATCTCGTCACGGGATTGCATACCCTGGTACTCCGTTTCACCATCGATCGTCACAACCGACGCGCCCACTGCGCGCCTAGAACAGCACGTTCTCCAGCTTGCGCTGATACTTACGCGTCAGCGGCGCGTCCATGCCCAACAGTTCGAAGACGGCGAGCATGCTCTTGCGGGCCGCGCCATCCTCCCAGCTTCGATCCAGCCTGACCGAGGCCAGCAGCTCTTCGAGCGCCTCCTGATAGAGCTCCTGCGCGGCCAGCAGCAGACCGTATCGATAACGCGCGCGCGGATCGTTCGGCGCGGCAACAGCCTCATCTGCCAGATCCTCGCCCTGGTGCTGGCTCACGTAGCGCTCAAGGAAGATGCGGTGCCGCTGCACCTTCACCTGCCGGTCTGGCGGCAGTCGATCCAGCAGCGATATTGCTTCATCATATGTTCCGCGCTTCGCCAGCAGCGACGCCAACCCAAGCACTGCGCCACGGTTGTCGGCCTGCTGCGCCAGCGCATCTCGATACGCCTGCTCTGCACCAGCCTGGTCACCAGCAGCCAGCATCGCCTCGGCGGCACTGACCGCCTGGTCTATCGCCGACGGGGCCAGCGACTCGAAGAACTGGCGCACGTTCGGCTCCGGCAGCGCACCGGTGAACTCCGACACCACCCGCCCATCACGGAACGCTTTGACCGCCGGAATGCTCTGCACGCGGTACTGTGCCGACGATGCCGGATTCTCATCCACGTTCAGCTTGGCAACGACGATCGAATCGGCGAACTGCTCGGCGACCCGCTCGATCACCGGACCGAGAATGCGGCACGGACCGCACCACGGTGCCCAGAAATCCACAACGACCGGCTTCGTGCGCGACTGCTCAATGACTGCCGACTGAAAGTCCGCGTCGGTCACGTCGCGAACAACCTGCTGTGTTGCCATCCTGCCTCACCTCTGACCACAGTACTGACTACATCGTCCTCAGCCTGCAACGCCCCAAGTGTACGCGCTGTTCCCGCTCTGCTCCGGTTACACTGGCGCGAGATGCGGACGGACAATAGACGAAGGAGACCCGACCGATGCCGATCTCAACCGATGAGCTGGTGCAGTTGGCGCTGGAGCTATCCGGCATGCCGGAGCTGCCGGCTGATTCGACCGTGAATGTTCCCGGCACCGGTATGTCGCGCGTGCTGTTCGGCATCGACATCGCCGGGGCGGAACTCCTGCTCGCCCGCCAGCTGCAGTGCGACGGCGTCATCGCCCACCATCCAGCCGGCGGCAGCTCCACCCGCGACTTCCCGGCCGTGCTGGAGCGCCAGATCGAGTTCCTCGTCGCCCACGGTGTGCCAGCCGAGATCGCCGAAGCGACCGTCCGTCCGATGATCGACGCCTGGTCGATGCGCGCCCATTCCGCCAACGCCGACCACACGCCCTCGTTCGCTCGCTTGCTCGGCATGCCGCTGATGAACATGCACCTGCCGCTGGACGAGCTGGGTCGCCAGATCATGGTCGAGGCGGTCGACACGCACCTCGCCGCGCTGCCGCACACCCCGACCGTGCAGGACGCGATCGATGGACTGCTGACGATCCCCGAGCTGGCCAACGCCGACACGCAGATCATCGTGCCGGTCGGCAACCCGGACAACGCCCTGGGCAAGCTGGCCGTCGTCCACGGAGCTGGCTCGAACGGTGGCGCACGCGTGGCCCGTGCCTACTGGGAGCACGGCGTCGATACGGTGCTCTACATCCACTGCGCCGGGGATCAGGTCGCCCAACTTCGCGAATCCGGCAAAGGCAACCTCATCGTCACCGGCCACATCGCCAGCGACCTCATCGGCATCAACCGCTACGTTACCGCCATTGAGGCACGCGGAGTTGAGGTGGTGCGGATGAGCGGGTTGTAGGAGCACAGGCGAATCCTTCCGATGTTGGACTGTGTCGGACGGGTGGGAGATCTCTCACTGCGGTTCGAGATGACAGGACAAGAGGGTTGCTGTCG
>JAMLIA010000100.1 GCA_023954495.1 Thermomicrobiales bacterium
CGCGTATGAGGGTTGGCGGGTCGCGTATCCTGCCTGACAATCGAGGCTGGCGTCTCGCGACGCGACGAACCCGTTCGGGCGGCAACTGTGGTCAGCGAGGCAATGAAACGCAAGTGACAGAGGAACGCAATGAAGTCAGGATTTATCATTCGCCCGTTGACGAACCGCCCAGACGCGGAGGCAATGGCACCACTGTTCGGTCTGGCGACGCCGTTGCTCAGCGACAGCATGGGGCGGCTGCCTGGAGCAGCGGGCCTGCTTCCGTATCACCGCAATGCGCGGCGTATGGTCGGGCCGGCATTCACCGTCCGCACCCGCGGCGACGACAACCTGATGATCCACAAGGCGCTCGATATGGCTGAGCCCGGTGATGTGATCGTTGTTGACGGTGGCGGTGAACTGTCGCACGCGCTTGTTGGCGAGATGATGCTCACGCATGCGATGGTCCGCAAGCTGGGCGGGATCGTGATCGACGGGGCGATCCGCGATGTGAGCGCGATTGCCGCTGCTGAGTTCCCCGTCTTTGCGCGCGGCGTCACGCATCGCGGTCCATATAAGGACGGGCCCGGCCAGATCAACGTGCCGGTGTCGATTGGTGGGATGGTCGTCAATCCGGGCGATATCGTCGTCGGTGATGAGGACGGCGTTCTCGCCTTCGCTCCGTCGATCATGACCGATCTGATTGCTGCGGCGTCTGCCAAGGCTGCGGATGAACGGGCTCAACTGGAGGCGACGCTAAACGGCACCCTCGACCGCTCGTGGGTGGATGCGACACTGCGTGCCAAGGGCGTGACGGGCATCCAGGCGACGTGAACACGCGTCGTCGCGGCGAATGATTCGAGTGGTGCAGGTTCAGGGCCGACTGCGGCATTCCCGAACTACCGGACATTTCTGTAACTTCTGGAGGACAACTAATGGGCGATCGACCGGCGGACCGGCTGGAATTTGGCATAGTCACCGGACAGCATCGGCGGCCACTGAGCCTGATCGACGAGCATTGGCGCTTCGCGGAGGAGACGGGCTGGGACTCCGCCTGGTTGTTCGATCACTTCTTTTCGCTGGGACAGGTCGAGACCGACGAGTGTCTTGAGGGCTGGACGCTGCTGGCCGGCATGGCGGTCAAGACGTCTCGTGTGAAGCTTGGCCTGATGGTCACCGGCAACACACACCGCAATCCGGCGATCATGCTCAAACAAGCTGCGACGGTCGATCACCTGTCGGGCGGTCGACTCATCCTCGGCATGGGGGCCGGGTGGAACGAGCGCGAACACGAGGCCTATGGCATCCCGTTCCCCGGTGCCCGCGAGCGAGTCGATCGCTTCGGTGAGACGATGGAGCTGATGCGGCAGTTTGAGACGCAGGAGCGCACGACGTTTCGCGGCGAGTACTACCAGACTGAGAATGCGCCGTTTGCGCCGAAGCCGGTCAATGCCCACATCCCTGTCCTGATCGGGACAGCGGGCAAGCGAATGCTGCGCCATGTCGCGCGCTACGCCGACTTGTGGGATGGCGGCGAGGACCCGGCGGAGTTTGCGAAGAACGGAGAGCAGCTCGTTGAGTACTGTCGCGAAATCGGACGTGACCCGGGCGAGATTCGCTGGGTGATTTCCGCCTATGCCAAACCGTTGGAATCGATCGACACGTTCCGCCAGCATGTGATCGACTACGCTCGGATCGGTGTGCGGACGTTCCTGTTCAACACACCGTTCGCACCGCTACCACCGATGTTCATCGAGCTTGCCGAGCGCGTCATCCCCGAGTTGCGTCAGCAGTACGCTGCCGGCGAGCTTGCCTGACAACAGTCTGGAGGAGCCCATGTGCCGAAGCATCAAGCAGCTTCGTCGTGCCGACGAGCCGGCGACGCCCGATGAAATCGAGGCTGCGGCGCTGCAGTTTGTTCGCAAGGTGAGTGGCTATCGTGTGCCCTCACGCGCCAATGCCGACGTGTTCGACAGTGCGGTCGCTGAGATCGCCGCAGCAACACAGCGCCTGCTGGATACGCTCGTTACGCCTCGCGGCGCGACAGCGTCCAGAGACTGACGGCGTAGACGACAACCGCCCATGCGGCCAGCACAGCGATGGAGAGCCATGTCGTGTCGAAGATCGGCGTCTCGGCCAGCGAGTCAACAGCCAGGTGCATTGCGTGCGTCGTCGGGAAGACTTGCAGGATTTTTTCGGCAACGTCCGGCAGCGGAATGCCGGCGACGAATGCTGGCCCAACGACCGGGAGGATCAGCACGCCGCCCCAGGTGGTGAGCTGTGATAGATTGAGAATGCTGCCGAGCAGAAGACCAATGCCATCGAGCACGACGGCAAGAAGCCCAACGGCGACGACAAACAACAGCGCGCGTTGCGGGCTAACACGCGTCACAGCCAGGAGCAGCGGCGTCGAGATCGCGACGTAGGCGAGGCCGAACAACGCCTTGGCAGCGATCACATCCCACGGCGAGGCGATCATCACCAGCGCGTCGAGCGTGCGCCGCTCCTTCTCCTCGGCCAGAATGTACGGCACGGCGTACATCGTGATCATGGCGATCTGCATCATCAGCGCCGAGAGGACGAAGTAGGTGTCAAGGCCGAGATCTTCGATCAGCGAGATCGTCGTCGTCGGCTTGCTGATCGTCTCGACAGACACCTGCGCCGGGTCTTGCTGGCCCGCCTGCGCACGCAGTGCTGCTTCCAGCGACGACAGCAGGTACTGTGTTGCGAACCCCGTTGATTCCGAGCGTATGACCGTCAACGGCGGCGCTTGTCCGCTGCTCACGGCCGCATCAAACCCCGCTGGGATCACCAGCCCGAGATCGGCATCATCATCGTCGATCGTCTTTCGGACGGCAGCTTCGTCTGTGACCTGCTTGATCTCGAGCGTCACATCGGCCCCGCTGATCTGCTTGATGCTCTCTGGCAGGGTGGTTGAGTCGCCACTCGTGTAGACGAGCGTAGCCGACAGGACCGGATCGTCCGAGTCCATGATGACGTTGTAGAAGATGCCCAACCCAAATGGCACCAGGATCGCAACGAGGATACGCGCGTCGCGCATCGCATCCAGAAAGTCGCGCCGAAATATTGTGAGGATCCGACGGATTGACAAACCACGCTCCCTCGCCACGATCCGCGACACTTGCAGGCACGAGTATAGCGAGTGAGTCGAACCGCTCAGCGATTCCGCAGGTGTGGATCGAGCGCGTCCCGAATGCCATCGCCGAGGAAGTTAAACGCCAGTACGATCAGAAAAATCGCCGCGCCCGGCACAAGCGCCATCCAGGCAGCGTATTGTAAGTAGTCCTTCCCGATTGAGAGCATTCCGCCCCAACTTGGCGTTGGTGGCTGCACACCAAGCCCGAGGAATGACAGGCTGGCCTCGGCCAGAATCGCAAACGCCACGCCGATCGATGCCTGGACGATCAGCGGAGCGGTGACATTCGGCATGATGTGTCGCCAGATAATCCGCGCGTCCGAAGCGCCAACCGTACGTGCTGCCTCAACGTATTCGTTCTGTCCGACCGAGAGCACCTGGCCACGGATCAGCCGTGCATACGATGGGATTCCGACGACGCCCACCGCGATCATCACATTGGTCAGGCTCGGCCCGAGCGCAGCGGTGATCGCCAGGGCGAGTACGAGCGTCGGGAAGGCCAGCAGCGCATCCATGCAGCGCATGATCAGCGAATCGAGGAACGATCCGGACGTGTAGCCCGCGACCAGGCCGAGCACTGTCCCGATGATGAGCGAGATGCCGACGGCAATAATGCCGACTTGCAGCGAGACCCGCGACCCGTAGATCGTCCGGCTCAGGACATCTCGACCGAGATTGTCGGTGCCAAGCAAATGCTCGCGGCTCGGCCCCTGCAGCACCGACGCGAAGTCCACCGCGTCCGGCCGGTACGGCGCGATGATCGGTGCGAAGATCGCCATCAGGATCATCAGCACAATGATCGTGAGTGCAGCCGCGCTCAGTCGCGTCTTGAACAGGCGCTCGAAGAAGCTGCGCACTCCGACGGTGCGTTGACGCGGTGTTGCCTGCTCAACGCCACCGGTCGTTGCAGCAGTGCCAGGTGTCGATTCCATCGATTCAGCCCCTCAACTCCCCAGCCACATCGGCCATCCTCTCACGTGTACCGAATGCGCGGATCGAGGACGGCGTAGAGCAGATCAACGGCCAGGTTGGCAAACAGGAACGCGAGCGAGGCAAACAGGACGACGCCTTGCACCAGCGGGAAATCGCGCTGGAAGATGGAATCAACCAGCAGGCGACCGATACCGGGTAGCACGAAGATCGATTCAGTAATGATCGCCCCGCCGAGCAGCCCGCCGATCTGCAAACCAACGACCGTGACTACCGGGATGAGCGCGTTGCGCATCGCGTGGCGGCGCACGACATTCGCTTCGTTCAGCCCCTTGGCGCGGGCTGTCCGCACATAGTCCTGGTCAAGAATCTCCAGGAGCGACGAGCGCATCATCCGCATGACGATCGCCGAGAGTGCCGTGCCGAGTGTCACCGCTGGCATGATCATCTTGCGCAGGTTCTCGACCGGATCATCGAGAAACGGCGTGTAGCCGATCGGCGGCAGCCAGCCGAGCTTCAATGACAGCGTAAAAATGAGCAGAATCGCCAGGAAGAAATTCGGCAACGACACCCCCAGCAACGCGACCGTTGTCGCGCTGGTGTCCAGTGGCGAGTTGCGCCGCATCGCCGAGATGACCCCGGCCGGGATGGCGATCAGCAGCGCAATCAGCGCCGACAGCAGCGAGAGCTCGATCGTTACCGGCAGGCGATCCAGAATCGCTTCCGAGACCGGTTGGTTCGAGCGGATCGATCTGCCCAGATCGCCCTGGAGCACCGCGCCGAGCCAGCGCACGTACTGCACCGGCAACGGTTGATCCAGCCCGAGCTTTTCGCGCAGCGCCGCAACTGATTCAGGCGTCGCTTCCTCGCCGAGCATCGAGATCGCTGGATCGCCGGGTGTGAGATGAAGCAGGGAGAAGACGATCAGCGACACGAGGAAGAGCACCGGCACCATCTGCACCAGCCGACGAAGTATGTACCGTCCCATGCACCTTCCCGTTTCTATCCGGGTGGCGATCCTGAGACCGCCACCCATCCATCGCGGGTGTTATCAACCCTTGTCGACCGAGACCTTGTCCATTCGCATCATGCCGTCGGGCACATGGACGAAGCCCTTCACCGTTGGTTGCCATACCTTGATCTCGGCCGGGAAGCGCACAAAGATCATCGGCGCATCCTCGGCAATCAGCTTGGTTACCTCGGAGTAGATCGGCTTGCGCTCGTCGGGCGTCGCTTTGGCGCGCGTTTCCTCAAGCAGCGTGTCCACGTCGGGGTTGCTGTACTCGCCGCGGTTCAGCCCGCCATCGCTGTGAAAGTAGCCGTAGATGTTGCCATCGGGATCGGGCCGCCCGCTCCAGCCGAGACTGACCGCTTCGAAATTGCTGGTGTTTGATCGGTCGAGGAGCGTGCCGAATTCCAGCAGCTCCAGGTTGGCAACGATGCCGACTTCGGCCAGCTGCGCCTTGTACGCCTCAGCAAGCTGCTGTGCATCAGGCGTATTCGTCACCAGCATCGTGAACTCAAAGCCGTCCGGCTGGCCGCCGGTGGCGAGAAGCTCTCTGGCCTTGTCGTAGTCCTGGCTATAGACATCGACCGTTTCGTCAAACGCCCACGAGCTTGGCGGGATCGGTGTTTGCGCCGGGGCACCCGTGCCGAAGAAGAGCGCCTGATTGATGGCGTCACGATCAAGGCACCAGGCGACCGCCTGCCGCAGCTCCTTCACGTCGAATGGTGGCTTCCCGCAATGTAGCGTGATGTAGGTGAAGCCGAGGCCGGCCACCTCATCGTAGACGAGGGAGTTGTCGGCCTTGACTGTCTGCACGTCCTTGGCCGAGAGCTGATCGATCATCTGAACGTCGTTCGTCCGCAGCGCCGTCAGGCGAACAGATGCGTCAGTGATCGGCTTGTAGGTCACTTCGTCGAGGTACGGCAGACCATCCTGCCACCAGCTCTCGTTCTTCTTGACGGTCAGGTGGTCATCCTTCACCCACTCGACGAAGGTGAATGCGCCGGTACCGACCGGCTGCCGTGCCAGATCGTCCCCCAGCTCCGTGATCGCCTTGGGCGAGATCATCATTCCGGCACGGTCAGAGAGTGTCGCCAGTAATGGCGAGAACGCCTGCGAAAGGGTCAGCTTCAGCGTGGTGTCATCCACTGCTTCGACGTTCGTGACCTGTGCGATCTCACTCTTGCGCGGCGAGGCCGTCGCGTCATCGAGCATGCGATCGAAGTTGGCCTTGGCTGCGGTGGCGTTGAATGTCTCGCCGTCGTGGAATGTCACACCGTCGACGAGCGTGAACGTGTATTCGGTCCCGTCAGACGAGATCTCCCAGTCGGTGGAAAGTTCCGGCACGACGTTGAGCGTTTCATCGATGTCGACGAGCTTGTCGTAGATCAGCTGGTACACCTGCCGATCGACTGCCGCCGTCGACTTGTGCGGGTCCATCGTGGTCAGGTCCGAGTTCAGCGCCAGAATCAGCGACCCGCCGGCGGAACCACCTTCGGCTTCGCCACTCGTCGACTCGGTCGCCGTTTCTTCACCAGTCGTTGGCGACTCTGCTTCGCCGGACGTTGATTCAGTCGCGGCACCGCCAGTGGATGGCTCGGTGGCCGAACCACCTGTTGATGGCGTGTCCTCATCATCATCGCCGCCGCAGGCTGCCAGCAGTGGGCTGATGGTCGCCAGACCTATTCCGATCAGTCCGGTGCGCTGCAGAACACCGCGTCGTGATAGTGGCGTTTGCAATAGCGCTTCGGCTTGCTCGCGCATGCTGAAAATCGAAGACTCACGTTCGGTGCGCATGTCACGTCCTCCCACATGAAAGAGTTCCAACACCTTGTCGTTGCCCCACAAATGCACAATATTGACGACACGAGGCCGCGCCGGACGTTGGCTGCCAGCACGCTATGCGGCGCCTCCACCACCTCCCTTCTGCCCATCGACCTTCCGAATCCGGGCAGCGTCGGACGACCCGGCACCCGCTTCCGGCGGTTCATCCAGGTGCTCTTCCAGCACGCTCCCAACGATGTACAGCTCGACGTCCTGCAGATGTCGCAGCATCGAATCGCGCGCAGCCGGGGGGTCGCGTCGCTCGATGGCGGAGATAATTTCGTTATGACGAGTGAATGTACGGTGGCGGCGGTTTGGCTCGGCTGCAAAGTGACGTCGGCTGCTCAACAGCAGCTCATTGAGGAGTTGCAACACGCGCACTGCAGCGCGATTGCCCGAAGCGCGGGCGACAGCGGCATGGAACTCGCGGTCGAGATAGATGGTGCGTTCCGCTGACTCCCGGTGGCTCGCCAGCCGACCGATGTCATCGTTCGCGGCGCGCATCGCTGCCACATCGTCGTCATTGGCCCGCAACGCCGCCTGCGCGGCGAGCGCCGGCTCGAAGATTATGCGCAGTTCCCAGAGATCGCCAACAAGATCATCAGTGGCCGACAGTGTCAGGGCTAACGGTGAAGTGACGCCGAGCTCATGGAAGTCTCGCACTCGGGTGCCGTCACCGTGACGTGTCTCAACGATCCCGGCTAACTCCAGCGCAGTCAACGCTTCGCGCAACGAGGCGCGGCTGACCTGGAGCCGCTCGGCGAGCTCGCGCTCCGGCGGCAATCGGTCGCCCGCAGATAGACGGTTGTCCCGGATCAGCTCGCAGATCCGCAGCACGATGCGCTGAGATAGCCGCGAACGGTTGACCGGCTCGATGGTCAGATCATCAGACATTGTGTGCACCACTTCGCCAAACTGGCCTAGTGGACTGACCAATTTTCAGCAGATAGCTTGCAGTATAGTAATCTCTTGGCAACCTGTCAAAGGGCAAGATTCAAACACCGCGCTACCTGCGCGACGACTGGAGCAGCGAGAGGATGACAGGCGCGATGTGGTACCACGACCTGCTCTGGGGACTGTGGAATGGGCTCACTGCCTGGATTGTCCTGATCGTGCATCTGTTCGGCAGACTGGACGACCAGCCGATCTATGATGTGGCTCGTCAGGGTGGCTGGTACGACTTCGGCTTTCTCTTCGGAACCGGTTCGCCGTTCCTCGGTATCTTCCGTCGTCGCTAGTTCAGCGAGCGACCAGCCAGCGCGATGAACACGTCTTCGAGCGTGCCTTCCTGCGAATGGATCGTCAACACCCGACCGTCACGCATCCACGTTTCCAGTTGCACGGCGTCACTGGGGCTATCGAGTGCCAACTGGTGCTCGTCTCGCGTGTCGAGAAGCACCGTCGCAGTTCGCTGCCCGAAGCGCAGCTTCAGTTCCCGCGGAGCATCCAGCGCGACGATCTCGCCCTGGCTGAGGAATGCCACCCGATCGCACAACTCGTCCGCTTCGTCCATGTAATGCGTTGTGAGGAAGACGGTCGTGCCGCGGTCGCTCAGCTCGCTGACGATCTGACGGATGTCGCGTGCTGATGTCGGATCGAGCCCGCGCGTTGGCTCGTCCAGAAACAGCAGGCGTGGTTCGTTTATCAGGGCGCGCGCGATCAGCAGACGTTGCTTCATACCGGTTGAATACGCTTTGAC
Organism: Thermomicrobiales bacterium; assembly: GCA_023954495.1. Classification (NCBI taxonomy): domain Bacteria; kingdom Pseudomonadati; phylum Thermomicrobiota; class Thermomicrobia; order Thermomicrobiales; species Thermomicrobiales bacterium. Next base: position 8,596 of record JAMLIA010000100.1, read on the forward strand.
TTTCTGACTTGCGGCGTCCTTCAGGTTCACCGCCTCAAGGAGATCGTCAACGCGCGTGCGCGGCATGTTGTACAAATCGGCAAAGAAGGCCAGGTTGTCCCGACCGGACATTCGGTCGTACAGATTCTGATCCTCGAAGACGAGGTTGATGATCGGCTTGACTGCGACCAGATCGGTGACGACGTCGTGCCCAGCGATGGATGCCCGGCCGCTGGTCGGCCGGGTCCGACCGGTCAGCATCCGAATCGTCGTTGTCTTGCCCGCTCCGTTGTGACCGAGGAGCCCGAAGATCTCGCCCGCCGCGACATCAAACGAGATGCCGGCGACTGCGCGCTTCTGGCCGTACTGCTTGACCAGATTCTCGACGCGGATCATCGGTGTTGTGGCCGCGAGGTTTGTCTCCGCGTGATTCAGGACATCCGCCATGCACTACTCCAGCGTTGTCGCGCCGAGCTGTCGCCGCAGCCCGAGCGCATCCCAGCCATCGAATCCTTCGACGATCTGACCGTCGCGAATGATATCGAGGCTCATGCCGCTCACGCTGACCGAGCGTCCGCTAGCGGGGATGCCGAGGAACTCGCCCTGCTGGGTGCCGGTAAGCGTCCAGCGCGTCACCACGCGGTCGCCTTCTGCGACGATGTCCTCGACAGCGAAGTGCAAATCAGGGAAGGCACGCTGCCACTCGCGCCACTGCCGCCGAAACGCTTCGCGGCCAGCCCCGAAGTCGGCATCGTTCCCGGCAGCGTTCTCGGCAATGTAGCGTTCGATCGCCGCCTCGTCCCCCGCGTTCCAGACCTCTTCGAAGAACCTCCTGGCGAGTTCCTTGTTTGTCTCAGCTGACATCTCTACTCCCTGCCGTCGTAACGACTCATGCTCTGGGGAGAGTGTAGCGGAGGGCGGTCCCCTACAGGGGCGTTGAGCACAGCACCGTTATCAGCCGCAGGATGCGATAGGCGTCCGGCACAGTCGGGCGGGTGAAGCGCAGGCTGCGCCCATCGATGCGTTCGACGTTGTCGAGCATGGCGACCAGGTCGGCCAACGCCGGGCGGGCGAGCGTGATCGTGACCTCTACCGGCAAGTCGACTGTCAGCGGAGCGACATCCGCGCGCTCGCGAATCACTCGCGTCGCTGCTTCTCGCAGCATCTTGCGCGCGACATTGGGATGCACTGATTCAGCCGCCAGATGGGCGCGACTGTGCTTGACGGTGATGATCGATTGCCCGTCGCCGAACAGATCGCGTGCTTCCGCCTCGACAGATTGATCCCCGGCCACCAGCACGACCGGCACGCCGTACGCGCCGGCCATCATCGCATTCAGCCCAAGTTCGCCCATCGACTTGCCATTGATCGTGACATCGAGGATCGTGCCGGTAAACGTGTGACTCAGAACCGACTGGTCGCTTCCTGCCCGGCCATGAACACCGATGAACATCGCCAGGTCGTAGTTTTCGTCGATGCCGTCCATCATGCCGAAGTGGCGAGGCTTGCCGCGACTCAGCGTTGCGCGCTCATCCAGCTCCTCAGGGATGAGGTTGCGATACGGCCCGTGGACGTCGGCGACCGTGACCGATGCTCCCGGATCAGCATCGAAAATTCCAGCGACGACCGCGCTCGCTTCCGCGGTCATCAGCCGCCGGGCGCGCTCATACTCCGGGTTGCCCGGCGAACCCTCAGATACATGGACCACACCAGCGATGCCCTCGATATCAACCGTCACGAACACTCGAGTCACACAACCACTCCTTCGTGCTAGCCAATGTCGCATGGACAATGCGACTACCGCGAGTCATTGTCAACATGGGGTTCGCACCGGACAATGCGTGGATGTGACCATGACAAATGAGAGGTGAGGGCAGTGACTGCGACAGCTCTGGTATCGAAGGATCGATTCATCGGCGGGGACGAACGGGCGTATCTGCTGACTGCTGGTGATGGGCTGACGCCTGTCAGCGCTGTCGATGCGACGGCGCGCTACTTCGCTGACAAGGCCAACGGCTCGGCTGGCCTGCGCGCTCAGCAAGCCACAGCATTTGCCTGTCGCGAGGGACTGGCTGCGCTGCTTGGCGTCGACGCTGGAGATGTGGCGCTGTTAGGCAGCACATCCGAG